>JACCVZ010000060.1 GCA_013697905.1 Nocardioidaceae bacterium | reverse complement strand
AGCGTTGCTGGCGAAAGATGACGAAGAGCACGCGCAGAACGAGGATGCAACTGACGACGAGCAGGTTGTAACCGAACACCTGAAACAGGCTTACCGTGGAGGTCACCGCCGGGCCGCCGGACGCGCTGATGAGGAACACGGCCATGATTCCGGCGGTGGCACCCAGGAAGGCGAGCAGCACCTGGTGCAACAGGTCGGTGGCGAACCGTCGGTCCTGTTCGTCGGCGAAAAGCCGGACGTTCATTGCCAGCCGGCCCTGTTCGAGCGCCCCGGTGATCCGGTCGACCCGGCGTGGTAACCGGCGAAGCACCGGTAACAGCGCCGTGATCTCGTCGGTCAAGGTTTGCGACACCGATGCAGGCCCGAAGGCTGCCGCTATCTCGGCGCGAGCAAAGCGGCGCGACTCCTCCACGAGCTGGAAGCCGGGTGCGAGCCGCAGCAGCGTTCCCTCAACGGTGGCCAGTGCACGAAACACCGCAGCGACCTCGCCGAGCACGACCAACTCGTGATCGGCCACCAGGCGAAACAGGTCGGTGAACATGGCCATGTCTGGCGCAGCCGCGGGACCCAGATGACGGGCCATGAACAGCCCGAGTGCACGTTCGAGCCGTAGCTCGTCGAGATCGTCAGAGCGGGTCACCAGCTCCAGGAACGCGTCGCGAGCTGCCGCTGAGTCCCCCTTGTCCACCGCGACTAGCAGCTGCTGCACCGCCTGGCGGGTCGATGCGCCTAGCCGGCCGACCGAGCCGAAGTCCATCAACGCCAGGCGGCCGTCCGCGAGCAGTAACACGTTGCCTGGATGCGGATCGGCGTGGAACACCCCGTCCACGACGACCTGGCGGAGGAGGCACTCTAACAGTGCCCGTCCCAAGACCTGCCGGTCTAGGCCATGCTCGTCGACCACGGAGTCGGAGGCCCCGATCGGGGTGCCGTCTAGCCACTCCATCACCAGCACTCGTTGGGTGCACAACTGCGCATGCAAGGCGGGGAGGACGACCGCGCAGTCACGGTTCTGGCTGACCGAGCCTGCCCTGACCGCTGCAACGTTGCGGGCTTCGATCCGAAAGTCCAGCTCCTCCATCAGCGCAGTCGCAAAGCCAGCGGCCAGCTCGACCAACCCCACCGCGCGTCCCCACCGCGTCCGCGACTGCACGGTACGGGCAAGGCGACCCACGATGTCAAGGTCGCGCTCGACGACCGGTCCGATGCCGGGTCTCTGCACCTTCACCGCCACCTCGACACCGCTGCGCAGTCTTGCCCGGTGGACCTGCGCGATGGACGCGGCAGCCACGGGCCGCGGATCGAATTCTGCGAAGACGTCCATGTACGGCGCGCCGAGCTCCCTCTCAAGCAGGGCACGTACGTGCTCCCACGGTGCCGGCTGAACCTGGTCCTGCAGCGTGGAGAATTCCTCGATGAACTCCGCCGGCAACAGGTCGGCTCGGGTCGAGGCAAGCTGACCGAGCTTGACGAACGTGACGCCGCCCTCCTCCATCGCCTGACGCAACGAACTGGCCAGCCGCCGGCGCCGCTGCGGCTCCTCCCCTGACGTCTGAGTCCCGCCACCCAAGTACGGTCCCAGCCCGTTCCGCACGGCAATGGCGAGGATCCGCGTGTACCGGCGAGACCGTCCCATCCGCCGGCGTAAGGAACGCCGCCACTCCACCGGGCTGGGCCAGCTGCCAGTAGGCACCAGGATTTCCACGACAACGAGGAACGTCAGCGCGGCGACCAGCGAGATTCCGATTTGCAGGCTGCCCTCGGCCACACCCGAACCCACCACTACAAGTGGGTCCGAAACCGCGAGCCCGACCGCCACCGCGAGAGTCGCGGCCAACACTGCTCGCACCGCGCCGAGCGGAACATCGAGCACCCGCCGAGCAACCGCAGCGAAGACAAGAACAGTCGCAACCCAGAGAAGGACGAGCAGCAAGGGATTCAACGGCACTCCTGGCGCTCAGTGGCGCGGTCGCTGGTGCAGCCTAGACCTACGCACGCGGGCATGACAAGCGGCGTCACCTACCCTCAGACAGGGCGCTGAGGTGAGGGTGTGCAGCTCACCTGACCAGAATATGGATCAGGTGGCTCGTGGGTCTTACCTGCCGATGCGGTCGGTAGGCTACCTCGCCGAGGTGAGTCAAGGAGAGCATGGCGATGACCGAACCACGTTGGGAGCGATACGCCCCGCTTGGTGCAGTGGGATTTTTGCTGTCGCTTGGGCTGGGCGCCACGGCGATTGGTGCTTCTTCGCCCGCGGGTGATGCTTCCGCGACAGAGATCGCGAGCTACTTCGCCGAACACCAAAACGGCATGCTGGCAAACACCTTTCTGAGCGCGCTCGGTGGCTTTGTGCTTTTCCCATGGTTTCTCGCCAGCCTGTGTAAACGGATCCGCCAAGTCGAACGTGACGAGGGTTTGTGCGCACCCGCAGCGCTCGTCGGTGGTATCGCGCTCCTCGGCCCGCTGTTGATCCAGCTCGCAGGGTGGGGCGCTGCAGCGTTGCACGTCGGTGGCCAGCGCGACCCCGCGGTCGCGGCGGCCCTCTTTGACCTGGGCAGTACGGGATTTCTCATCTTTCCTCTCCCAGCCGCCGTTCTGGTCGTCGCCACAACGCTTGCCAGCCGTTCAGGTCAGCTACTGCCAGCGTGGCTGGCGCGAGCCGGCTTTCCCGTCGCCGCCGTCATGCTTCTCGGCGCGTTTCCGCTCGGACAGTTCATGTTCGCGCTGTTTGGTCTATGGCTGCTGCTTGTAGCCGTCGTCCTCATGCGCAGGCACCCAAGCCAGCCAAGTTGAGCTTCCGGTCTCGCGGCGGACAGCCACCAGCTTCCATGGCCCAGGGCTGGGCAGGCCCGCGTGAGACGCATCCTCAGCACGCGGGAGCCGTTCTTCCCCGCGATGGAGGACACTGAACCAATGGGGGCGGCCATGGTGAGCGCGGTGGTACTCGGGACTGCTGTGTTCGTCGCGCTGCCGATTCTCACCATTCTCGGCGCGCGTCACAGAGGTCTCGGTCTGGCGGCTGCCGTCGCGGCAGGCATCTTCTTGCCGATCACGTGGACGGTCTGGTATCTGCGTGACGAGCGGCCGTACCGGCGGGCACTTCATCACCCGCCGAGCAGATCTGGCAGCTCCGGATAATCAGGTGGTTTCCGCCGCCACGGTTTCAGGTCGGGGGGGAGCGCCGTCAGCGCCCACCGAGCCGTTCGGAAACCATCTCGCAGAGACGACCGTGGACGCCGACTGGCCCCGCCAGCTCGAGCCGCCAACTGCCGGCATCGACCCGCGCCGACGTTCGAGGATCCAGCCCGGGTGACGAGCCGTTTCCGCTCAGTCGGCTTGGTACTTGAAGGAGACGCTCAGCTTGGTCCGGAAGAGCACCTCGTCACCACTGAGGTCAAGATCCTGCTCCACTACTTCGGCAACCCGCAGGCCCCGGAGTGTCTGCTTGGCCGTCTGCACCGCGGTGACTGCAGCGTCCTCCCACGATGTCGTGCTCGTGCCGACGAGTTCAACGATCTTGTACACGCTCATGGATCCTCCCTGGTGACTTGCCCCGATCCTTGCAGCAAGAGGAGCCAATTGAACAGACCTGGCTCTGCATCCCTAGACCGCCGTTTCGCGCAACAGCAGGCACTGACCGGGCCGGAGCTGGGCACATCGGTCGACATCGTGATCTACGACGTACGCGATCACCGGGTAGCCTCCGGTGACGGGATGATCGGCAAGGAAGAGTACGGGCTTGCCGGACGGCGGTACCTGTAGGGCGCCGCGGACCATGCCCTCGCTCGGCAGTTCATCGGTCCGGACACGTTCGAGCGGCTCACCGTCAAGCCGCAGCCCCACCCGGTTGCTGTCGCTGGTCACCTCGTATGCCCGGCCCACGAGCGAGGCCCACGCCTCGTCGGTGAACCAGTCGCGTCGCGGCCCGGGCACCACCAGCACCAGGACGTCACCCTCCTCGGGGTCGGCCACCGGCGCGACGTCGATGCCGGGTGCCGGAAACTCGGGCTCTCCGGTTGTGAGCACGTCCCCCGTCGAGACCGGGGCGGGACCAAGGCCGGCCAGCACATCCGTCGAGCGCGAACCGAGGACCGGCTTAGGGACGAAGCCACCGCGCACCGCCACGTAGGTGCGCAGGCCACTCGCGGGCGTGCCGAGCCGCAGCTCCTCGCCCGACCGAAGGGTGCTGGGGGCATTGTGCGGCCACGATCCTTGACACCGGGCGCCGGTTGTCACGATCGCCACGTCGTCGTCCGCCCTCAGCTGAAGGCCGCCAAAGGTCACCTCGAGTACTGCAGCGTCGGGTGCGTTTCCGACCAGCCGGTTCGCGAGCCGGTACGACGTCCGGTCGCACGCACCCGAGCGTCCGATGCCGAGCGCTGCCTGACCGGGGCGGCCGGCATCTTGCACAGTCGTCAGCGCACCAGTAGCAAGCACGGTGACGGAGCGTGTCACGGGCTTCCCTCGTCGACGAAGCGGACCCGGACGCCCGGTCGCAGCAACGTGGCCGGGTCGCGCGACAATTCGAAGATGGCGAGCTTGGTCCGACCGATCAGCTGCCACCCGCCCGGAGACTCCCGCGGATAGACGCCGCTGAACTCACCGGCAAGGGCCACCGATCCCGGCGGCACCTTCTTGCGCGGCGAGGATCTGCGCGGCACATCCGACTGCCACGTCTGCGACGTGAGGTAGCCGAAGCCGGGGACGAACCCGCAGAACGCCACCGTCCACTCGTCGGCGGTATGCCGGCGTACCAGCTCGGCGCCGTCGCAGCCGAGCAGGTCCGCCGCCTCCTCGAGGTCCTCGCCGTCATAGGTCACCGGGACTTCGACGAGTTCGCCAGAGCCGAAACGGTCGTGGTGGGGCGTCGTACGCCGCACGGCGTCTGCGACGGAGGACAGTGACGTGGCCGAGGGGTCCGTCATCACCAGCAGGGTGCGCGCCGCCGGTACGAGGTCGACGACGCCGGCCGGCGGGTTGTCCGTGAGCGCGGCGTATAACCCGAGCACTTCGTCCAAGTCGTCGAGTTCGAGGAGAAGCGCGGTGGTGCCGCTGGGCAGCACTCGCATCAGGCGACGAACGGGGCGACATTGACCCCAGCCGTGGCGAGCGCATCCTTGACCGAGCGAGCGATGTCGACCGCGCCAGCGGTGTCCCCGTGCACGCAGATCGATCCCGCGGTCACGGTCAGCGACCCGCCCTCGGCGTCAGCGATCGGCTCGCCCATGGCGATCGCAACACAGCGGCGCGCGATCTCGTCCGCATCATCCAACACCGCCCCAGCCAACCGTCGCGAGACAAGGGTCCCCTCCGGGGTGTAAGCCCGGTCTGCGAACGCCTCGCGGACGCCGGTCAGCCCGGCGGCCTCAGCCCGACGCAGCCACACCGACCCCGGTAGCCCTAGAACCGGGAGCGTGGGATCGTAGTCAACGATCGCCTGGACGACGGCGGCCGCCTGCTCTTCGTGGCGCACTATCGCGTTGTACAGGGCTCCGTGCGGCTTGACGTAGCGCACCCGCGACCCCGCGACGCGTGCGAAGGCCTCGAGGGCCCCGATCTGGTAGATCACGTCCTGGGTCAAGGCCTGGGGCTCGATGTCGATGAACCGGCGCCCGAAGCCGGGTAGGTCGCGGTAACCCACCTGTGCGCCAATCGCTACACCGCACTCGACCGCCCGCTCACAGACGCGGCGCATGATCGACGCGTCGCTGGCGTGAAATCCGCAGGCGACGTTGGCACTGGTGACGATGCCGAGCAGCGCATCATCATCCCCGAGTGTCCAGTGGCCGAAGCCCTCGCCCAAGTCGCTGTTGAGGTCCATGGCGTTCATCATGACAACCCTCAGAAAAGGTCTTGCAGACCGGTCAATGAGTTGTAGCCCAGGTAGATCGTCAGCGCCCACGCCACGGCACCGATGACGACAAGCCAGCTCGGATAACGGTAGCCACCCATGAGGTCGCGTCGACGGGCTGCGATCCACAGCAAAATCCCCAACCCGACTGGCAGGATCAGACCGTTGAAGGCGCCGGCGAAGATCAACAGCTTGACCGGCGTCGTCCCGGCGATGAGGAAGATGACCGTCGAGGTCACGATGAAGCCGCAAACTACCCAGCGCTCCCAACGTGCCACCCACGAGCCCAGCACCTTGAGGAAGGACACCGACGTGTATGACGCACCGATCACGGACGTGATCGCCGCAGACCACATGACGATGCCGAACAGGATTCTTCCGGCCGTGCCGAGCGCGCTCTCGAAGGCATCGGCGGCCGGGTTGAGGGGGTCAAGCTTCGCGCCGCCGGCCACCACACCAAGAATGGCCAAGAACAGCAGCACCCGCATCGCACCGGTGATCGCGACCCCCGTGATCGAGCTGCGAGTGATCTGGGGGACGAAGCGTTCACCCTTGATGCCGTTGTCCACCAGCCGGTGCGCGCCGGCATACACGATGTAGCCGCCCACGGTGCCCCCGATGAGGGTCGTGATCACCAGGAAGCTGACGGTGTCCGGGGAGACGGTCTGCCGCAGCGCGTCGCCGACAGGTGGTTCGGTCCGGATGGCGACCCAGGTCGTCAGGGCGATCATCACCACGCCGAGCAGGACGACGACCCGGTCCATCGCCACCCCGGCCTGGCGCACGAGAAAGATCGCGATGGCGACGGCGGCCGATATGGTGGCTCCCACCCGCACGTCCAGGCCGAAGATGGCGTTCAGACCCAATGAGGTGCCGGCGATGTTGCCGATGTTGAACACCAGGCCGCCCAGCACGTCGAGCGCGGCAAGCAGGTAACCAGCGCCCGGCACCACGCTGTTTGCGAGGTCTTGGGCGCGACGGCCGGAGACCCCCACCACCCGCCAGACGTTCAGTTGGATGGCGATGTCGACGAGGATGGACGCCACAATCGCGAACGCGAAAGCAGCCTGCAGCTCGGCGGTAAAGGTCGTGGTCTGAGTGATGAAGCCGGGCCCGATCGCCGATGTCGCCATCA
>JACCVZ010000042.1 GCA_013697905.1 Nocardioidaceae bacterium | reverse complement strand
AAGCAGATCGGACGCGATCTGCTCCGGCTCGAGGCGGATCTCGATCGTGCTGCACCGCAACACTCGGCCCACCTCGATGACCACGCTGCGTTCGCGCTGCATATCCCGCCACCAGTTCTCAGCCTCGCGGTGGAAGGCGCCGTCGATCTCCAGCACGATCTTCGTGCCGTCCTCGAGATCCCATTCGCAGTCGAGATAGCGGCGGCGTCCCGAGCGGTCGAGCCTGAACTGCTGTCGAGTCGGCTGTCGAAGGCCGTAGTGGCGGCAGACCCGGGCGATGTCGATCTCGGCGAACGAATGGGCTCCGCCCGCGATGTCCAGCACCGCGAGGCGAATCTGATGGCCATGACGCAGCTTGGAGACCGTCAGGCTGGAGGCGAAGAGGCGGTCAGGCACAGTCAAGCGCTGTTGTACGCACGCCGCCACGAGTCCGATTCCCGATCGCGCACTGCGTTTGCGCTCAGCCGCCAAGAGGCAGGCCTCTTCGATGCGCAGCTGACGGGGACGGCGCGTCGGATGGATCCAGGCACAATAGTCGCGGCGTGTCTCGTGGAAGAAGAAGCCTTCCAGTTTCTCGACGGTGTTGCCCCGAGGAGATATCACATCAATCAGCGGTGGATCCCAGTGCTCGAGGCTGTTGACCTTCAACGTCGTGGCATGGGAGAGCGCTGCTGCGCTCCCGGTATGCAAAATCCCCACCCAGAGTCTCTGTTCGTAGGTCAGCGGGCCGTTGTGCAGGACCACGACCTCGGGTGCGGCGAGCTGCCAGCGGCCATAGCGAATCTCGTGTTCGACGTGATGGCGGGTCCAGCCCGACTCATACAGCTGTGCGCGTCGTACGACGCCTAACTGGTCCCGAAACGACGGATCCAGGTGGGAGAGGCGGTCGCTCCGAGAAACCTGAGCTGGGCGGCTCCCGCCCGCTGAGTCGATCCGCCACCTCGGGGACGCATCGCCCTCGCGGAGCCGGTCGAGCTCATCGGCTGCTGCCGTGACTCTCAGCCGGCCCAGCGAGCCGCCGCGATCATGAGGAGGGCCAGGTGATGCTGACGCGAGATTGGGCATGAGAGCAGGCTCATTCAGGTGCCCAGAGAAAACTACCTGGGGTGGCCGCGTTGTGGACAGGGCAGTTCCGGAGACCAGCTGTGGACATCCGTTCCGCTTCACGACACCGATTCGTCCGGTTGAGCGCGGTGAGTTCGCGTCGTACCCGGTCGGACGAATCGGTGAGGGGAGCGTGGCTGGCGGTGGCGAGCCTGGAGACGTTAGTGCGCGAGCTGGTGGACGGCGGCGTCGAAGACCCGTGGCAGCCGCTGAGCCGCCGGCACGATCAGCTGGGCGACGGCGGACTGGTGTCGCGCTCCCAACAGCAACTGGGTCAACCAGCGATAGTTGCGGCTCGCTGACTTCCACGTCCGTTCGTATGACGCTGCGTCGTCACTCACCACCGCGTCAACCAGGGCCCGGGCGGACGCGACCCCTACCGCGATCCCCTCGCCGGTGAGCGCATCGACGTACCCGGCGGCGTCGCCGACCAGTAGCACCCGGCCCGCCACGCGAGCGGTGGTGCGCTGCCGCAGTGGCCCTGCGCCACGTACGGGTGAGGCTCCGACGGCCGGAAGCCTCGCCCGCAGTGCCGGGAAGTGCGCGAGCTGGACGTCGTAGGGCTCGCGGCGGCCAGTCAGCAGTGCGACACCGACACAGTTGTCGTCGACCGGAGTGACATACGCCTCCCGATCACGCGCCCAGTGCACCTCGACGTAGTCCGACCACGGTTCCACCGCGAAGTGCCGACGCAGCCCGAAGCGCGGCCGCCCTGACGGACGGCCTGCCAGTCCGACGAGACGGCGTACCGGCGAGTGCAGGCCGTCAGCGGCCGCCAGGTACCGAGCCCGGAGACCGGCTGCGCAAACACCGTGACCGTCCTGCTCGAGACGTTGGACCGAGCGCGGATGGACCGGGATCCCACGCGCCGTCACCGCCGCGGCCAGGCTGGCCTGAAGCGTCGTACGCCGGACGCCGAGCCCGGGTGCGCCACGGAAGTCTGCGGTCGCCTCGTGGACGCCGTCGGTGTAACGGATGCCGAGGAACGGCCTGCCCTGCGGAGCGATCCCCAGGTCGTCCAGCGCGGCGATCGCGCCGGGCATCAGTCCCTCGCCGCAAGCCTTGTCGACCGGTTGGGCACGGGGCTCCACGACCCCGACCGCCAACCCCGACCGGGCGGCGTACAGCGCCGTCGCCAGCCCGACAGGCCCACCGCCGACCACCAGCAGGTCAAGCACTGCGACCGCCAAGCGGACTCGGCGCCACCGGCGCGGCGGTGCGCAACGCGGCGTTTTCGACTCGGATCCGCACGGTGAGCAGGGCAGCGTTCAGCACGCTGAAGAGCGTGGCGGTGAGCCAGGCGGAGTGCACCAGCGGCAGCGCGGCACCCTCGGCGGCGACGGCCACATAGTTGGGGTGCCGGACGAACCGGTAGGGGCCGCGGCTGACGAGTGGCACTCTCGGACTGACGATCACCCGCGTGCTCCACTGCTCGCCCAGCGTGGCGATGCACCACCAACGAAGCGCCTGCGACGCCAGCACGATCGCGAGCATCAACCAACCGAGCCACGGCACGAACGGGCGGTCCGCCGCAGCCGCCTCAAGCAGGCAGCCGAGCAGGAGCGCGGCGTGAAGGGCAACCATCGCCGGGTAGTGTCCGGCGCCGTACTCGCGGCCGCCGCAACTCAGCATCGCCCGCGCGTGACGCTTAGAGACAACCAGCTCGGCCAGCCGTTCGAGCCCCACCGCGACCACCAGGGCGACGTACCAGATCATCTCGGCGTCACCACCGCAGCAGAACCAGCTCGGAGCAGAAGCCCGGACCCATCGCGAGCAGCACGCCGTGGCTGCCCGGTGGAGGAGGGCGCTGGTCGATGGTGTCTCGGAGCACGTGCAGCACCGACGCCGACGACAGGTTGCCGATCAGCGCCAGCGAGCGCCAGGTCAGCTCGAGCGCATCGTCGGGCAGCGTCAGGGACCGCTCGATCGCCTGTAGCACCTTGGGTCCGCCGGGGTGGGCGACCCAGGTGGAGATGTCGGTCAGATCGAGATCATGCTGCTTGAGGAACTGCGCCACGTCGTCGCCGAGGTAGGTGCTGACCAGCTCCGGCACTTCCGCTCCCAGCACGATCTTGAGTCCCGATGCGCCGATGTCCCACCCCATCGCCCGTTCGGAGTCGGGGTAGAGGTGGCTCTGGCTGTCGACGATCTGCGGCCCGGTCGCGCGGACTTCGTCGCCGACCACGACGACGGCTGCTGCTCCGTCTCCGAACAGCCCGCTGGCCACCAGGTTGGCAGTCGAGGGGTCGTCGCGCTGCACGGTCAGGGAGCACAGCTCCACCGACAAGAGCACGCCCACACTGTGCGGCGAGGCGTGGAGGAAGTCATGCAGGCGGGCCAAGCCCGACGCTCCAGCCACGCACCCGAGCCCGAACAACGGCAACCGGCGTACGTCGGGCCGCAAACCGATCTTCGCGGCGATCCTCGCCTCGATCGAGGGTACGGCGGCGCCGGTGACGGTCGTCGAGATCACCAGGTCGACGTCATCGGGCCGCAGACCGGCCTCGGAGAGCGCGCCAACGATGGCCTCCGCGCCGAGCTCGCTGGCAACCTCGATGAAGGCGTCGTTGGAGGCGCCGAACCCGTCGAGCTCGCCATACCGGTCGAGGGGAAGCGCGAGGTGCCGGGTCGCGACCGAGGCGCTCGCGTGGAGCCGCCGCAGCAGTGACTCCCTTCCCGCTACTCCGCCGCAGAGGTCGGCGAATCGGTCGGTGATTTCCGCCTGCGTGTACACGTGCGGCGGCAAGACGGGGTAGACGGCGGCGATCCGGGTCACCCGTCGAGCCTACGGGTAAGTCACGGGATGGCTCGTTCATGCTGGCCAGCCGTTCCCGCCGCGAAGCATTAGGGTCGGAGCTGGAGGTCGTGGATGCGCATCGGTCTGTTTGTCACCTGCCTCGCCGACGTCGGGTTTCCCGAAGTAGGCAAGGCGGTCGTCGACGTGCTCGAGCACCTCGGGCACACCGTGGAGTTCCCGACCGGGCAGACCTGCTGCGGGCAGATGCACGTCAACACCGGCTACCGCTCGCTCGCCGCCCCGCTGATCCGCGGCACCGTCGAGGCGCTGTCGCCGTACGACGTCGTGGTGACGCCGTCAGCGTCCTGCGCGGGAGTCATCCGCCAGGACTACCCCCGGCTGGCCGGCCAGATCGGCGCCGGCGAGCTGGTCGAGCAGGCGACTGCGGTAAGTGAACGCGTCTACGAGTTCTCCGAGCTGCTGTGCGACGTGCTGGGGGTCGAGGACGTGGGAGCGACCTTCGAGCGGACGGTGGCGTACCACCCCACCTGCCATTCGCTGCGACACCTCCGCGTCGGCGACCGTCCGCAGCGCCTGCTGCGTGCCGTCCGCGGCCTCGACCTCGTCGAGCTCGACCGCGCGGACGAGTGTTGCGGGTTCGGCGGCACGTTCGCCCTCAAGAACTCCGCAGTCTCCACGGCGATGGGACTTGACAAGGTGGCGGCGGTCCGGGCCAGCGGTGCCGACGTGCTAGCGGCCGCCGACGCGTCGTGCCTCAGCCACATCGGCGGCCTGCTGCACCGCGGCGGACACCCGGTGGAGACGATGCATCTCGCGCAGATCCTTGCGAGGAGGGCTGCATGAGTACGCCGGTGGCGTTGCCTGATCCCGTGCTCTACCCCAGCGACGGGTTCCCGCGCGCAGCCGCCGAGGCGCTGGGCGACCGGCAGCTGCGCGCCAACCTCGCGCACGCCACCTCGACGATCCGGG
Source organism: Nocardioidaceae bacterium (assembly GCA_013697905.1). Classification (GTDB taxonomy): domain Bacteria; phylum Actinomycetota; class Actinomycetes; order Propionibacteriales; family Nocardioidaceae; genus JACDHG01. The sequence goes on along the minus strand of JACCVZ010000042.1, from coordinate 3,857 downwards.
CCAAGCGCGCCCGTGCGGTGGCGGAGAAGCCGGACTGGGAACAGCTGCGGCAGGCCGGTCGCCAGCTCAAGGACGACGTCCTGCACCGACTCGACGTCCTGCTGCCCCAGGTGGAGGCGGCCGTCACCGCCGCCGGCGGGATCGTGCACTGGGCCCGCGACGCAGCCGAAGCGAACCGGATCGTGGCGGGGGTCGCGCACAGCAAGGGCGTCGACGAGGTCGTCAAGGTCAAGTCGATGGCCACCCAGGAGATCGGGCTCAACGAAGCGCTGGCGGCCCGGGGGGTCGCGGCCATCGAGACCGACCTGGCCGAGCTGATCGTGCAGCTAGCGGGCGACCTGCCCACCCACCTGCTGGTGCCGGCGATCCACCGCAACCGACGCGAGATCCGGGATATCTTCCGTGAGCGGATGCCCGGCGTACCCGCCGACCTCACGGACGAGCCCACTGAGCTCGCTGCCGCTGCCCGGGTCTACCTGCGGCGCAAGTTCCTCTCAGCCAAAGTCGCGGTGTCGGGCGCCAACTTCGTTACAGCCGACACGGGCACCGTCGTCGTGCTGGAGTCCGAGGGTAACGGGCGGATGTGCCTGACCCTGCCCGAGACGCTGGTGACGGTGTGCGGAATCGAAAAGGTGGTGCCGCGCTGGCAGGACCTGGAGGTGTTCCTGCAGACACTGCCACGAAGCTCGACGGCTGAGCGAATGAACCCGTACACGTCGACCTGGACCGGAGTCACGCCCGGCGACGGGCCGCAGGAGTTCCACCTGGTGCTGCTCGACAACGGCCGCACCGACGTGCTGGCCGATGAGGTCGGACGCCAGGCGCTGCGCTGCATTCGCTGCTCTGCCTGCCTCAACGTCTGCCCCGTGTACGAGCGGGTGGGGGGGCGTGCCTACGGCTCCGTCTATCCCGGTCCGATCGGCGCGATCCTCACGCCGCAGTTGCGAGGCCTCGGCCAGGGCAGAGCAGGTGACGACAAGACGGCGACGACGCTGCCGTTCGCGTCGAGCCTGTGCGGTGCCTGCTACGACGTGTGCCCGGTGGCGATCGACATCCCACGGGTGCTCGTCCACCTGCGAGAAAAGGCGGTCGACGCGCGCGGCCCGACACGGCTCGACCCCGAGCGGTTGTCGATGCAGGCGACGGCGTGGCTGCTGGGCCGGGGCGGCCGGTTGTCGGGTGCCGAGCGTGCCGTCGGTTGGTCTGCTCTGCTGGTACGCAAGCCGGTGCGCCGGGTGCCCGGCCCGTTGTCGGCGTGGACCTCGAGCCGCGACCTCCCCGCACCGCCGCGCCAGTCGTTCCGGCGCTGGTGGCAGGCGCGCACGGGTGGGCCGTCGCGAGACGGCGAGGCGCACGATGAGTGAGGCGCGTGCCGGCGTACTGGACGCGGTTCGCCGCGCGCTGGGCCGTTCGGAAGTGGAGATCGAGGCTACCATCGACCGAAGCTACGACCGGCAACTGCCGTCGGGTGTAGATCCGGTCGCGATGTTCGTCGAGCGTTGCGGGGAGTACCGCGCCACGATGGTCCGCGTCGCGGCCGGTGACCTTGATGACGCCGTACGTCGAGAGCTCACGGCAGCGAACGCTCGGGTGGTCGTCCACCCGCACGACGTGTTTGAGGCGGCGTCTTGGCGACCGTCGAGCGAGGTGGAGCTCGTCGCCGACGGGCCGGCCGGACGTATCGATGTCGAGGCGCTCGACCGTTGCGACGCAGTGGTCACGGGCTGCGCGCTCGCCGTCGCCGAGACCGGGACGATCGTGCTCGACACCGGCGCCGGCCAGGGTCGGCGGGCGCTGACGTTGGTTCCCGACCGTCACTTCTGTCTGGTGCGGACCGACCAGGTCGTCGGGTCGGTTGCAGAGGCGTTGGAGCGCCTCGACCCCACCCGACCGCTCACCTGGATCAGCGGACCGTCGGCGACCAGCGACATCGAGCTCGAACGTGTCGAGGGGGTACACGGTCCCCGCCATCTGACCGTCCTGGTCTACGACCCCTGACCGCACCCCCGCCCCGATTCGTCCGACTCAGCGCGCAGAGTGCGAGCGCAGCCCGGCCGGACGAATCTTCACGCCCACTCGATTCGTCCGGCTCAGCGCGGAGGGTGGGAGCGCATACCGGGCGGACGAACCCAGCCACTCAATTCGTCCGGCTGAGCGCGGAGAGGTTGAGCGCAGACCGGCCGGACGGATCCAGCCCACCCACACTCAGCTCCGTTTCGTCCGGCTCAGCGCGGACAGTGGCAGCGCATCCCGGCCGGACGAATCGGAGTACGGCGGCGGCGGAGACCGTCAGGTCTCGTCGGTGACGAGCACAGTCTCGACGGTGAGGCGAGCGCCTTCGGTCGCGGTTGGCTTGAGCAGCACCTCGCCGGTGATCCGTCCGGCCGACCGGAGATCGGCGAGGGCACGCTTGACGAGGCTCAGCCGCTCGGCGGGACCGGAGATCGTCGCCGCGCTGACCTCGGTGCGCATCGACACCTTGGCCACCGACTTCGCACCGCGTACGCCGGCGAGCGCCTCGGCGACCGCTGTTAGCACACCGAGATCCTGCAGCCCACTCGGCAAGTCGACGTCCGCTTCCGGCCAGCTCGCGCGGTGGATGGAGTCGTCGTGCCACCACGACCAGACTTCCTCGGTGACGTACGGCAGGAACGGCGCGAGCAGCCGTAGCTGCACCGAAAGCGCCGCGGTCAGGGCGGTGCGCGCCGACGCAGCGGCAGCTTCGCCACGTCCGCCGTAGGCGCGCTCCTTGACCAACTCGACGTAGTCGTCGCAGAACGTCCAGAAGAACTTCTCGGTCGTCTCGAGTGCGGTGGTGTAGTCGTAGTCGTCGAACGCCTCGGTCGCCTCACCGACCACCTGCCGGAGCCCGCGCAACATCGCCAGGTCGACAGGCTCGGTGACCTTCATCGTGTCGGGCTCGGCAGCGCCCATGCTCAGTACGAACTTCGACGCGTTGAGCACCTTCATCGCGAGTCGGCGCCCGACCTTCATCTGCCCCTCGTCGAACGCCGAGTCCAGCCCCGGGCGCGACATGGCCGCCCGCCACCGCACCGCGTCGGATCCGTACCGCTCGAGCAGATCAGCGGGCGTGGTCGCGTTGCCCTTGGACTTCGACATCTTCTTGCGGTCGGGGTCGAGGACGAAACCGGAGATCATCGCGTGCGTCCACGGCGTCACGTCGTGCTCGAAGTGCGCGCGCACCACCCGGGAGAACAGCCAGGTCCGGATGATCTCGTGAGCCTGGGTGCACAGGTCCATCGGGAAGACCCGGTCGAACAGGTCGCGGTCTCGCTCCCAGCCGCCGGCGATCTGGGGCGTCAACGACGACGTGGCCCAGGTGTCCATCACGTCCGGGTCGCCCATGAAGCCCCCTGGCCGACCGCGCTGCGCCTCGTCGTACCCAGCCGGCGGGTCGGACGACGGGTCGACCGGGAGCCTGTCCTCGGCGGCGACCAGGGGATGGGCGTAGTCGGGCTCGCCGTCGGCGTCCAGCGCGTACCAGCAGGGGAAGGGGACGCCGAAGTACCGCTGACGCGAGATGAGCCAGTCGCCATTGAGGCCGCCCACCCAGTTCGCGTACCGGTGCCGCATGAACGTCGGCACCCAGGTGATCTTGTCCCCGCGTGCCAGCATCGCCTCACGCAGCGCCTGCTCGCGTCCGCCGTTACGGATGTACCACTGCCGGGTCGCGACGATCTCCAACGGCTTGTCGCCGTTCTCGTAGAAGTTCGTCATCCGCCGGGTCGGCTTCGGCTCGCCGTCGATGTCGCCGGAATCGCGCAGCATCGCGACCATGGCTTCGCGGGCACTGTAAACGGTCTTGCCGGCCAGCTGCTCGTACGCCGGCCGCGCCG
>JACCVZ010000003.1 GCA_013697905.1 Nocardioidaceae bacterium | reverse complement strand
AACCTGCACCCGGCCGTGCTCGAGGCCGCCCACACCGGGGAACCGCTGATCGTGCTGTCGGCCGACCGCCCGGCCAAGCTGCGGGGCAGCGGTGCGAACCAGACGAGCCCGTTCCAGGCCGCGATGTTCGGCGACGCCGCAGCGGGCGTCGACGTCGCCGCGCACGACCCGGTCGGCGCGGGTGACGCGGTGGACGCCGCCGTACGTCTACGGGGCCCGACCCACGTCAACGTGCAGTTCGACCAGCCGTTGCCGCCGGAGCCGCCGGTCGACATGCCAACCGTCGGCGCGGGCACATCCGGTCAACTGGATGCGAGCGGTGGCGGTGCCATGGCCGCTCTCCCGTACGTCGACGAAGGCGAGACTGTGCCGCTCGAGCTGGGCCCGCGCACCGTGGTGGTCGCCGGCGACGACTCCGGGCCGCCCGCGCGGATGCTGGCCCAGCAGGCGAACTGGCCGCTGCTGGCGGAGCCGACGTCGGGCGCGCGCACCGGTTCGCACGCGCTGCGCAGCTACCGGTTGCTGCTCGAGTCGGCGCTCGCGGAGCAGATCGAGCGGGTGGTCGTCACCGGTCACCCAACGCTGTCCCGGCTGGTGACGCAGCTGATCTCGCGGTCCGACATCGAAATTGTGTCGGTGCGCGCACGCAGCGGTGTGTGCACCGACCCCGGACTGGTCGCCCGCCACGTCGAGGCGGTGCCGATCGTGGAAGGGGCAGATGACGACCGCTGGATCGACGCATGGAGGTCGGTCGACCGACGGGCGTGCGCGGCGCTCGACTCGCTCGCCGCAAGAGACGGTGACGCCTTGCCGTTGGCGGTCGCCGCCGAGGTCGCTGCCGCCGTCACGCCCGGTGCCCTGCTGGTCGTGGGCTCGTCGCAGCCGGTGCGCGACCTCGACCTGATGGCACCCGTCTACCCCGCGGGCCAGCGCCGGCTGATCCTCGGCAACCGCGGGCTCGCCGGCATCGACGGCACCGTGTCGACCGCAGTCGGGGCAGCGCTCGGTCGCCCGTCGACCCGCGCGCTGGCGTACGTCGGTGACGTGACGTTCCTGCACGACATGGGTGGGCTCGTGCTCGGCCCCGACGAGCCGCGGCCGGACCTGACGATCGTGGTGGCCAACGACGACGGCGGCTCGATCTTCGCCACCCTCGAGCAGGGGGCGGAGGCGTACGCCTCCGCGTTCGAGCGGGTCTTCGCGACCCCGCACGGCGTCGACGTCGCGTCCCTCTGCGCCGCCACCGGTACGGCGTACGAGCGGGCGGGCGGCGCGTCGACCCTGCGTCGGCTGCTGGACAGCGACGTCACCGGCATCCGCGTGGTGGAGGTGCCGATCCCGCGCGCCAACCGGCGGGTGCTGAGCGAGCGCCTGCGCTCAGTGTTGTGAGCGCCGTCGTGCGCAGTGCGCAAGAACGATCAAGAGAGTGTGCCGGTGGTCGGGCCAGAGTGAAGCAATGAGCACAGCGACGGACACGTTCGTCACCTTCGTGGACACGTTGGCCTCGAACCTCGACGACCATGAGGTCCGGGGAGACGACCTGGCCGCACGTGCTTACCTGTCACGCTTTCACTTCGACCGTGTCGTCACCGCGGCCGCGGGGGAGTCGCCGGCCAAGTTTCGTCGCCGGGTGCTTCTCGAGCGGTCTGCGTACCGGCTCGTCACCAGTGAGAGGGGTGTTCTCGACATCGCGGTCGAGGCCGGCTACTCGTCCAACGAGGCGTTCACCCGGGCCTTTCAGCGGGCGTACGGCGTCGGCCCGTCGATCTGGCGGCGAAAGCCGAGTCGACGGATGCAGCTCGACACACCCAACGGCGTGCACTTCCATCCACCCGGTGGCCTCCGGCTGCCCGCGCGAACAGAGGTAACTTCGATGGATCTCCTGGTCAAGATGGTCGAACACCACGTGTGGCTCGTCGGCGAGATCGTCGCCCGTGCCGCCACCCTCGACGACGAGCAGCTGGACAAGCCGATCGAGGTCTCGGTGGACGACGGTGACGACGTGTCGTCACTGCGGTCGCTGCTGTCACGTCTCATCGGGCAGATGGACATGTGGAACGCCGCCCTCGCCAACCGGGCTTACGACTTCGGCGTCGAGAGCAACGAGAGCAACGAGTCGATGCAGGCACGGCTGGCCGAGGTTGGCCCGGCGTACCTCAGCCACATACGCAATGTCAGTGCCGAAGGCCGGCTCGACGAGACATTCGTGGACACCATCTGTGATCCGCCGGAGGTGTTCACGTACGGCGGGATGATCGCCCACGTGCTGACCTTCGCGGCCTACCGCCGCACGCTGGCGGTGCAGGCGCTCCACGAGGCAGGCATCGGCGACCTCGGCTTCGGGGATCCGATGCGGTGGGTAGCCGAGCCGGTCTAAGGGACGCGGGCAATGGGCGGGTCCCGCCGGCGGAGCGCCATACTCGTCGGC
>JACCVZ010000317.1 GCA_013697905.1 Nocardioidaceae bacterium | reverse complement strand
GGCCGACGCGCCAGTTTACGCGGAATCCCCGGGATAAGCGAAATCACGCTTCGGCGCGGGCGAAGGTCAGGGTCTCCCCGCGCGCGCCACCCATCCAGACGTCCTGGCAGGCGGCCGCCATCTCCTCGAGCCCCTCGACGACCGTGCCGAAGACGTTGCCCGGCACCCAACCCTGGTCACCGTTGATCAGCAAGTTGTTGCGCCCGTCGAACAGCGCCAAGTCGACCACACGGTTCACCCCCGTGTGCTCCTGACCTGGCTCGTAGCCGTACGCCGGGTTGCCGAGGTCGTCAGAGTCGAAAGCGAAGTAGCACAGGTCGCCGGGGATGGGCGTGATCGTGGTGTTCTCCTTGCCCGGGTCGTCGCCGAAGGTCGGCACCAGTTGGTAGATCTCGTTGCGGGCGTACTTGCCGTGGAACACCTGTCCCGACTGCGGCAGCGCGTTCCACACCGCCTCGGCCGTGCGCGGAGCATCGGCGTCGAGGAGCCGGGCGAGACAGCAGACGTTACGGGACTCGAGCGTCACGCTGATGAAGCGGTCCATGGTTCCTCCGTCGGGGTCGTGCGCGGGCGGGTTCGATGGGTCAGCGGGGGTCGCCTTCGCCAGACCCCGGCGGCACCAGGTTGTGCCAGCCGGTGCTCGCCTCGTAGGCGCGCCCGGCCCGAAGTACCAGGGCGTCGGCATGCCGGGGACCGATGATCTGCAGGCCGGCCGGCAATCCTTCGTCGGTGAGACCGCACGGCACGGTCAGCGCCGGTTGCTGGGTCATGTTGAAGGGATAGGTGTACGGCGTCCAGCTCGTCCAGCGGTCAGCCGGCCATCCATCCGGGGCGTCCTGCCCGATCGCGAACGCTGTCAACGGCATCGTCGGCGTCAGCAGCAGGTCGTACGTCTGATGGAACCGGCCCATCCGCTGGCCGAGATCCATTCGCACCGCGTTGGCCTCGAGGAAGTCGCGGGCGGTCGCGTCGGCGTACTCCTCGATGCGGCGTCGCAGGCCAGGGTCGATCTCGTCGATCGCGCCCTCGCCGTACGCCTGGAGCACCAGGCCAGCACCGGTGAACCACAACATCTCGAATGCGCCGATGGGATCGGTGAAGCCAGGATCGACCTCCTCGACGATGGCACCGGCCGCAGCGAGCACACCCACCGCGTCCCGTACGAGCCGGTCGACCTGCGGGTCGTTGCGCACATAACCCAGGTCGGCGGAGAACGCCACCCGAAGCCCCTCGACACCGTGGTCCAGCCGGTCCAGGAAGGACGCCTGCGGGGTCGGCAGCGCCGACCAGTCCCGCGCGTCGAAACCGGTGAGCACGTCGAGCATCGCCGCCGCATCGGTGACGGTGCGCGTCATCGGGCCGCCGTGCGACAGCGTGCCGAACGGGCTCGGTGGATAGATCGGCAGCAATCCGTACGTCGGCTTGAGCGCAACCGTCCCGGTGAAGGCGGCGGGGATCCGAACCGACCCGCCGCCGTCGGTTCCGACCGACCACGCGCCCATACCAAGTGAGACGGCGGCGGCCGAGCCACCGCTGGAGCCGCCGGAGGTGCGTTGGGGGTTCCACGGGTTGCCGGTGGCGCCGTGCCGGATCGAGTCGGTGACGCCCTTCCAGCCGAACTCCGGCGTCGTCGTCTTGCCGAGCAGGACCACGCCTGCCTCACGGAGCCGGGCCACCGCGGGCGCGTCTTCGTCCCACCGGGCCTGTGCAGCGACCAGGTTCGACCCGCGCACCGTCGGCCAGCCGGCGGTGAGCAGCAGGTCCTTGACCGTCGTGGGGACACCGTCGTAGGGACCGAGCTGCTCGCCTGAGCGCCAGCGCTGCTCCGATGCCCGCGCCGAGGCGACCGCTCTCTCGTGGTCGACCAGGACGAACGCGTTCACCCGATCGTCGTGCAGCTCGATCGCCTGCAGCGCCGCCTGGGTTACCTCGAGCGGGGAGACCGAGCCGTCGGCGTACGCAGCGCCAAGCTCCGTCGCAGACGTCCGGGCAAGGTCGGTCACGATGTCTCCTGTGTTCGGGCGGGCACGAAGCCGAGCCGCTTGTCGACGACTCCGTGCAGCGGCTCTCCGGCGAGCCAGCGCTCGGCGTTGGTGATGAACTGGCGAGCCAGTGCGTCCCGCCATCCCACCACGTCACCCGACATGTGCGCAGAGATGGCGACCCCGGGTAGCGACCACAGGCGGCTTTCGGTGGGCAACGGCTCACTCTCGAAGACGTCCAAGGAGGCGGCTGCGATTTGGCCGGTCTCCAACGCTGTCACCAGGGCTTGTTCGTCGACGATGGGACCGCGTGCGACGTTCACCAGGTGCGCGGACGGTTTTATGGCCGCGAAGACCGCGCGATCGACGAGGCCGCGGGTCTGGTCGGTCAACGGCGCGGCGATCACCAGGTGGTCGACATCGGCGACCGACTGGGCGAGGTCGGTGCTGGCGACGACGTCACCGAAGTCGGGGTCTCCGGGCCTGGCCGTGCGTCCGGCCCCGCGGACGTGGACGCCGAGGGCTCGCAGCAACCGGGCCGTCTCTCGTCCGATTCCGCCAGTGCCGACCACCAGCGCCTGGGTTCCGGCGAGCGACGACGTCTCTCGGTGGCGCCAGACCCGCTCGCGTTGGTAGTCGTGGCTGGCGTGAAGGTCTTTCGCGTGGGCGAGCATGGAGGCCAGGACGAACTCAGCGATCGGGCAATCGAAGATCTTGTGGGCATTGGTCACCACCACCTCTGACTCGACGAGAGCGTCGAACAGCAGCGTGTCGACGCCGGCGGCGGCAACGTGCACCCAGGCAAGATCAGTCGCCGACGGCCACGCCCGTTGCAGGGCCGTCGAGAAGAAGTCCCAGAGCAGCAGCGCCGACGCTCCGGTGAGAGCCTGGGACAGCCCACTATCGTCGGCGTACCGTAGGTCGACCCTGTCCCCCAGCGCATCGAGGTGGGGCGGTGGTTGCGACGCCTGCTCGCACAGCACGACGACGACTGGGCGGTCCGGAGGCGCGTTCACCTCGCGAGCCTAGGAACTCGATGTTAGGATTGTCAACAATCGTCGCACAGGGCAGGATGGCGCCATGCAGCACCACCCGAGCCATCCCTCCAGCCCCCGGCTCGGGATAGGCGTCATTGTCCCCGCCGACATGGCTCTCGACCGCGAGCTGTGGCGGTGGACGCCCCCCGACATCTCCTTGTACGTCACCCGCCTCCCCGCGACGCCGCCCGCGGTCACCCTCGAGACAGTGTCACTGATGGGCGATCCCACCCTGGTCGCGCCGACGGTGAGCGAGTTACTGCCGGCCGAGCCCGCGGCCACCCTTTACGCGTGCACGTCCGGGAGCTTCGTGCGCGGCCTGGCCGGGGAGCGTGAACTGGTCGGATCGCTCGAGTCCGCCGGGGCCCCTCTCGTCGTCACCACCAGCGGCGCGATGCTGGCGGCGCTGGCACATCTGGGGGTGACCACGGTGGCAGTCGCGACACCGTACGACGCGGTCATCACCGAGCGCCTCGCCGCATTCTTGAACCAGGCAGGAGTACGCGTCGTCGCCACCAGACAGCTCGGTCTGAGCTCTCACATCTGGCGCGTGCCGTACGCCGAGACAGCCGAGCTCGTCCGAGCAGCTGACCATCCAGATGCCGAAGCGGTTTTGGTGTCCTGCACCAACCTGCCGACGTACGACCTCATCGCTGAGCTTGAGGACGACTTGGGCAAACCGGTGGTGACGGCGAACCAGGCGTCCATGTGGGCGGTGCTCAGACTGCTCGGCCGCAACGCGGCCGGAAGCGGCCAGCGGCTGCCCTCCACGGAGTCGCTGCCTGAGAAACATGCTCGGGCGCAGCGCCGGGACCAGGTCGATGTGGCTGGCTGTGACCAACCGCGAGGCCAAGAGCCGTTGCCGCACGGCGAGCATGCCCACCGGCTGTCCCGCGTCCAGGCCGCCATGGGTGCGCGTTCGCTGTCTGCACTCGTCGTCAGTGACCCCGCGAACATCTACTACCTCACCGGCTATGACGCCTGGTCGTTCTACACCCCGCAGTGCCTGGTCGTGCCTGCGGGTGGCGAACCCCACTTCTTTGCGCGAGCCATGGATGCTGCCGGGGCGTGCGGCATCTCCGAGTTGCGGCCCGACCAGGTCGACGGCTATCCCGAAAGCCTCGTGCACCGACCGGATGTTCACCCTTACGAGTGGATCGTCGAGCAGGCCCGCGATCGTGGGCTGCTGTCCGACGACCCACGGTCTGTCGTGGCGGTCGAGGGCGACGCCCACTTCTTCTCAGCTCGCGGATACCAGGCTCTCAGCGCCGGGATTCCCGCCGCCACGGTCGTCGACAGCCGCGAGCTCGTGAACTGGGTGCGCCTGGTCAAGAGCGAGGCGGAGCAGAGCCGACTGCGGGTCGCCGGCCAGGTCGCCGAGCAGGCCATGCGGGTTGCCCTCGACGAGGTCGCGGCCGGACGGCGCCAGTGCGACGTCGCGGCGGAGATCTTGGCCGCCCAGGCACGAGGCACAGCCGAGCACGGCGGCGCCTACCCGGCCATCGTCGCGATGATGCCGACCGGAGCCAGCGCCGGCACCCCCCACCTGACCTGGAGCGATGCCAAGCTCGTGGACGGTGAGGCGACCACCATCGAGCTGGCCGGCGCGTTCGAGCGTTACCACGCACCGCTGGCACGCACGGTGATGCTGGGTGCGCCGCCAAGGCGGCTCGCCGACACCGCCGCGATCATCACCGACGCGATGGCCGCCACGCTCGCTGCGGTGAAGCCCGGCGCCACCGGGGCCGACGTTCATGCCGCCTTCAACGCGACGATCGCGCCACACGGACTGACCAAGGAGTCACGCTGCGGCTACTCGATCGGGATCGGCTACCCACCGGACTGGGGCGAGCGCACCGTCAGCCTCCGCCCCGGCGAGCACACCGTGCTGGAGCCCGGCATGGCGTTCCATGTCATCCTCGGCATCTGGATGGACGGCTGGGGCTATGAGCTCTCCGAGCCTGTCCTCGTGACCGCCGCGGGGGCAGAGCGGCTGACGCAGCTGCCTCAAGAACTCACCGTCAGGAAGTGATCTCGTGACCCGCACCCTCCCCGACTCACCGCCGGCCTCATTGCCGCTGGCGTCGCGCACCGACCAGCTCGTCGGATCGGTGATCGACTCGAGCACCTCGCTGCTGCACCGGCAGACCCACGACATCGTGCGATTCGCGATGGGCAGTCCGGCTGCCGAAGCGATCCCCGCCGCGACCCTCGCCGCGATCGGGTCGGAGTATCTCGGTCCGACCTCGTACTCAGCGTTCGACTACGCGGCCACTGAAGGTGACCCGCCGCTGCGCGAGGCGCTGCTCGCCATGCTGTCCGGCACCAGCGACGAGACGACCGCTGATCGGCTGACGATCACCGCCGGAGGCATGCAGGGGCTCGACCTCGCCTGCAAGCTCTTCGTCGACCCCGGTGACCTCGTCGTGGTCGAGTCTCCGACGTACACCAACGGCAGCGCAACGGCGCTGTCGTACGGTGCGCGTCTGCTCGAGGCGCCGGTCGACGAGGACGGACTCGTCGTCGAGGCGCTGCCGGAGCTGGTCGCTCAGGTGGGTCGTACGCCGAAGGCGATCTACACGATCCCGACGTTCCAGAACCCCTCCGGGGCCACCTTGTCGCTCGAGCGACGGCACGCGCTGCTCAAGCTGGCGCGCTGCTGGGGATCGGTCGTGATCGACGACGACCCCTACGGACTGCTGCGGTTCCAGGGGGACCCGTTGCCGACGCTGCGTGAGCTGGGCGCGGGCGACCCGCTGGTGTTCTCGGTTCGCACTTTCTCGAAGATCCTGGCGCCCGGTCTGCGCGTCGGCTGGGTCGACACCGCCCCCGAGCTCCAGCAGCTGCTCATCAACGCCAAACAGGCGATGGACACCTGCACGAACCTGCCCGGCCAGCGACTCGTGACGGGTTTCCTCGCGGGCGGTCATCTCAGCCAGCACCTCGCCACCCAGCGGGATCGGTACCGGGAGCGCAAGGTGGCGATGCAGCGCTCACTGCAGGAGCACTTCGGCGACAGCGCGCGGTGGACCGACCCCGAAGGCGGGTTCTTTCTCTGGATGACGCTGGAGAACGGAGTCGACACGCAAGCCCTGTTTGAGGTGGCGCTGGCGGAGGGCGTGGCATTCATCCCCGGCCCGGCCTTCTCTCCTGGCGGAAACTTCCACGACGCGCTGCGACTGTGCTTCGCTTCGACCGCGCCAGACCGGACAGCAGAGGGGATCGCCCGGCTGCGCCGAGCAGTCGACCGATTGATCCCGCCCACTTCGGCGGGGGCAGCCACCTCAGCGTGTACCACGGGCCGCGCGGGCGCAGCGTCGGATGCCTGACTCCGCCTCGACGCTCTCTGTCGGTGAACGGGACGTCCTCGACCGCATCGACCTCGACGAGATCGTCTCGCTGACCCAGGCACTGGTGCAGGCGCCCGGCGGCAACCCCCCGGGCGGAGAGGCTGCCAAGGCGGAGGTGCTCGCCGCCGCCTGCTCAGACCGTGGGCTAGTCACGACGTTGACCGAGGTGGAGCCGTCGCGACCCAACCTGTCGGCCGTCCTAGGCGGCGGTCCGGCTCGCGGCCTGCTCGTCTTGGGACACACCGACGTGGTGCCGGTAGGTGCCGGCTGGACCGTCGACCCGTTCGGCGGGGTCCTCCGCGATGGCCGCCTCTACGGGCGCGGTGCCGCCGACATGCTGGGTGGGCTGGCTGCCTGCGTGGTGGCGATGGCGGCGGTCAAGCGCGCACAGGTCACGCTGGCGGGATCGGTCGAGCTGGCCGCCACCGTGGACGAGGAAGATCTCGGGCTCGGCATCCGCCACTACATGGCTACCGCGGACCGCTCGGCGTACGCCGGTTGCGTCGTCGCCGAGCCGACCGACCTGCAGACGATCATCGCCGCCCGCGGCGACGCGTACGTCGAGATCACCGTGCGCGGGCGTGCGGCACACTCGGGCAGACCGTCCGATGGAGCCAACGCGATCTACGGTGCCGCCGCGGTCATCGCTGAACTGGAGCGCTGGCACGACGAGCTTGCCGCCAATGCTCATCCCCTCGCCGGTGCGGCCAGCTGGAGCGTGGGGCAGGTCCGAGGAGGCACCGGCACGTCGATCGTGGCGGCGGAGTGCGTGGTGCAGGCCGACCGGCGGCTGCTTCCCGCTGAGGACGCTGCAGTGGTGCTCGAGCAGGTCCGTGCCCGCATCAAAGCGCTCGCGCTCGACAGGCGCGGGCTCACCGTCGACGCGTCGATGCCGATGGAGATGCCAGGCTTTGAAACCTCCGCCGACCATGCGTTCGTACGCGCTGTGGATGACGCTTTGCGTGCTGCCGGTGGCCCCGGGAGTCCTCTCGGCGGCTGGAGCGCGGCCTGTGAGGGCGGCTTCATCGCGCGAGACGCCGGCGTACCCGTCGTGGTGCTGGGACCCGGGTCGGTCTCCCGCCAAGCACATCGGGCCGATGAGTCGGTGACCGTCCACGACCTGCTGGTCGTGGCCCGAGCCTATGCCTTGCTCGCCCTGCGCATGCTCCGCTAATCCGGCTCCCCACTCCGAGCGCATCGGCGACACCACGGCGAAAGTTCGACCTGCCACAGGGGTCGCGCTTGCCCGCGACACTGGCGGGCGTCTTCGGTCCGATGAAGGTAACACCCATGTAGCATTGTCAACAATCTACCCTGGCGGGTGCCAGCAGAGAGGCGGTGTCCCAGTCGTGTCCAGGCTCGGCGTCGGATTGTTGTACCCGGGTTTCGGTGCGGAGGACGATTTCTCCGCCCTCGAGTCCCGACTCGAGGGCAACCTGCGCCTTCCCCTCGTCCACACCTCCGTCGGTGAGGACGCCCACCGCGTCGACGCCCTGCTCGACCTCGGCAGCGGACCCAGGTTGGCAGAAGGCGCCGAGGCGCTGCGACCCTACCTGCCCGACTCCGTCCTCTGGGCGTGCACGTCGGGCAGCTTTGTCTTCGGGTGGGAGGGCGCTCGTCAGCAGGCGGACGCCATCGGCGAACGGCTCGGCGTACCCGCATCGTCGACCTCGATCGCGTTCGTCAACGCAGTGCGTGCACTGGGGATGTCCCGGGTCGCGGTGGCGGCGTCGTACCCCGCCGACGTGGCCCGCAGCTTCGTCGAGTTTCTCGCCGCCGGCGAAATTGAGGTCACCTGGATGGAAAGCCACGGCATCGCCACGGCGAAGGAAGTCGGCCTACTCGACCGCGCCGACGTCGTCGGCATGGCTCAGGCAGCAGACACCAGCATGGCCGAGGCGTTGTTGATTCCCGACACGGCGATGCACTCACTGGCCTGGCTCGACGAGCTCGAGCGGGCCGCCGGCATCCCTGTCCTCACCGCCAACCAGGTGACGATCTGGGAGGGTTGTGCGTTAGTGGGCGAGCCGCCCAGGCTCGACAGCCTCGGCACGCTCTTCAACCCGCCGGGGCCTGCTCGTTCGAGGGGAGAGCGCTGATGACCTCGCAGCGATACATCGAACCGCTGGTGCAGGAGTCCACCCCGAGCATCATCGCCGACAAGCTCCGGCAGGCGATCAGCCATGGGGAGCTCCGGGCAGGCATGCAGCTCGGCGAGGCAGAGCTTGCCCGTCAGCTGGGTGTCAGCCGCGGGCCGCTCCGCGAAGGGTTGCAACGTCTGACGCAGGAGGGGTTGCTGGTCGCGATCCGGAACCGCGGAGTGTTCGTCATCGAGATGACCCCCGAGAACGTGCGCGACATGTATGTCGCGCGCGGCGCCGTGGAACGTGCCGCGGCCGCGCAGATCTTCCTTCATGAACCCTCCGCAGCGGCCGAGAAGCTGCTCTTCGTCATCGCCGACATGGCAGCCGCCGCCAAGAGCGGCGACGTCAGCGGGGTCACAGAGGCCGACATCACCTTTCACGACCTCCTGGTGGCGCTGGCACGGAGCCCACGACTGACCCGCATGCACAAGACGTTGCTCACCGAGACCCAGATGTGCATCCACGCGCTCGAGCAGACCTACGCCAGCCTCGACGTACGTGTCGACGAGCACCGGGCGATCGCGGAGGCGTTCGGGGCAGGGGATCCCGCGCTCACCGACCGCCTGCTCGTGGCCCACATGGACGACGCCGTCGAACGGCTCAGCGCCGCCAACGCACGGGTGCAGTCGGACCCGTCTCCTTCCGTCGGCTGAGGCGCCTTGGCGAACGTTGGCCCTTAGAGTGCGATACCGACGTACTTGGTCTCGAGAAACTCATCGATCCCCACCGAGCCGCCTTCGCGACCCAACCCGGACTGCTTGACACCCCCGAACGGAGCGGCGGGATTGGACACCACGCCTTGGTTGATCCCGACCATGCCGGTCTCCAGCGCCTCCGAGACGCGGAGCGCCCGTCGCAGGTCATTGGTGAAGACGAACGACACGAGACCGAACTCGGTGTCGTTGGCCGCTTCGACCGCCTCGTCCTCGGTGGAGAACGGCGTCAGCGGAGCCACCGGGCCGAAGATCTCCTCATTGGCCATCCGGGCGGAGCGAGGCACCCGCGTCAGCACGGTCGGTGGGTAGAAGTACCCGCCTCCTGTTGGCGTCTCGCCGCCGGTGAGGACTTCGGCCCCCTGCTCGACCGCGTCGGCGACGAGTTCGCTGACCTTGCGCTGGGCAACGTCGTCGATGAGCGGCCCCACCTTGACCCCGTCGTCGGTCCCGCGGCCGACGGGCATGGCAGCCATCTTCTTGGCCAGCTTCTCGCCGAACGCATCGATGATCGACTCGTGCACCAGGATGCGGTTGGCGGCCGTGCAGGCCTCTCCCATGTTGCGCATCTTTGCCGCGAGGGCGCCTTCGACCGCCTCGTCGACGTCAGCATCTTCGAAGACGAGCAGCGGTGCGTTGCCGCCCAGCTCCATCGACGTGCGGAGCACGTGCTCGGCACTTTGCTCCAGCAAGATCTTGCCGACCTTCGTCGAGCCGGTGAACGACAGCTTGCGCGCCAAACCCGACCGGATCAGCGGTTCCATCACACCGTTGGCGGCTGTCGTCGTCACGACGTTAACAACGCCGTCCGGTACGCCGGCCTCCCGCAAGATGTCGACGAACGCCAGCATCGACAGTGGCGTCTGTTGAGCCGGTTTGATGACGCTGGTGCACCCGGCTGCCAACGCCGGCCCGATCTTGCGCGTCCCCATCGCCAACGGGAAGTTCCACGGCGTGATGAGCAGGCACGGACCGACTGGTTGACGCGCGACAAGGAACCGCGCGCCGCCCGCGGGTGCCACCTGATACCCCCCGTTGATCCGGACCGCTTCTCCGGCGAAGTGGCGCAGAAACTCGGCGGCGTAGGTGATCTCACCCCGGGCTTCGGCGACGGGCTTGCCCATCTCGAGCGTCATGAGGAGTGCCAGCTCGTCGATCCGCTCGTGAATCAACTCGAACGCTCGAGTCAGCATGTCGGCGCGAGCGCGCGGCGACTGCGCCGCGAAACCTGGTTGGGCTGCTACCGCGGCGTCGAGCGCAGCGCGGCCGTCGGCAGGGGACGCGTCGGCGACGTTGCACAACGCCTCCCCGGTGGAGGGGTCGCGCACCTCGAACGTCGCGCTTTCGTTGGCATCCACCCAGCGCCCTGCGATGAAGAGCTGTTTGGGAGCAGCGTCGATGACTTCGCGCTGAGTGTCAGAGCCGGCGGCCTCTTGGGGTGTGCGGTCAGCAGTCATCGGCGGTCCTTTCTACGACTGTGTCGGCACTCTAGCCGCGTCGGGGCGTGCGAATCAGCGGGGCCCCTTCCCCGCCGATACTTCGAACGCTACGCTGATTGTCAACAATCTACCAGAGGGTATCACATGGCTGAGCTTTCTCAGGTCCTCAAACAGGCGACGAGCGTCGTCGCGGTCCGCGGCGAAGGGGTGCTGCTGTTCGACGAGGATGGCCGCCGCTACCTCGACTTCACTGCAGGCATCGGCGTCACCAGCACGGGCCACTGCCATCCCAGAGTCGTCGAGGCAGCCACCCGCCAGATCCAGACGCTGATCCACGCCCAGTACACGACCGTGATGCACCGGCCCCTGCTCGAGCTCGTCGAGCGGATGGGAGAGGTGCTCCCTGCGGGGCTCGACCGAATGTTCTTCGCCAACTCCGGCTCGGAGGCGATCGAGGCCGCCCTGCGGCTCGCGCGTCAGGCCACCGCTCGGCCGAACATCATCGCCTTCCACGGCGGTTTCCACGGCCGTACGGTGGCTGCCGCTTCGCTCACTACCTCGGGCACCAAGTTCCGGGCCGGGTTCAGCCCGCTCATGGGCGGGGTGCACATCGCGCCGTTCCCGGACCCCACCCACTTCGGGTGGTCGGTCGAGGATGCCACCGACTTCGCACTCAAGCAGCTCGACTACATCTTCCAGACGGTCAGCGCGCCCGCCGACACTGCGGCGTTCATCGTGGAACCGGTGCTGGGTGAGGGCGGTTACGTGCCGGCCAACGCGCGCTTCTTCGCGGGCCTGCGCGAGCGCGCCGACCAACACGGCATCCTGCTGATCGTCGACGAAGTGCAGACCGGTTACGGGCGCACCGGCAAGTTCTGGGGCGGTGACCACTTCGACGCGGCACCCGACGTGCTGGTCACCGCCAAAGGGCT
>JACCVZ010000344.1 GCA_013697905.1 Nocardioidaceae bacterium | reverse complement strand
GTGCAGGTCGGCCTCCGCGTAGAGGTCGCGCACGCTGGTGGTGGCCATCGCCCAGCCGTCGCTGGCCGAGCGCAGATAGGGCTGCAGCAGGCCGAGGGTGACCGGCTCGCCGGCCAGTCGGCTCTCCAACCAGGCCAGGGGCGGTACGACGTGGCGCGAGCCGAGTTCGCTGAGAACCCGGGTGACCTCGAGCTCGGGATTGGTTCCGGGAGCCAGCCGGCGGAACAACTTGAGGACGTAGGCGTCGCCGTAGACCAACGAGGTGTTGGACTGCTCGACCGGCATCACCAGGCTGATGAGATCGGTCTCGAGCGTCTCAGCGGTGATCCGGTGGAAGCGCAGGGTCGCCACGTCGTCCTCCGCCGCCAGCCGGCGGAGCAGGTCACCGGTGAGCTCCGAGTCGTGGCAGCCGTCGTACAGCCAGCCACCGACGACCGGCCCGAGCAGCGCGTGCTCCAGCCGGTCGCCACGTGCGGCCCGCACACTCAGCAGCAGCTGGTAGTGGTCCTCGTCGCCGTCGGCGTACCCGATCCGCACGATGGCGGCGTAGAGGGCCGGCTCACCGTCGACCAGCGTCGCCGCGGGCATCAGGTCGTACGCCGCGACCGGCCGGCCCTTGCCGGCGTACCAGCGCTGGTTGGGCAGCCAGTCCGGCAGCAGGCCGGCCACTGCGTCGAGGTCGAGGGGCATCCCTACTCCTCGAAGACGCTGATCTGGAACCAGAAGAAACCGTGCCCGGTGACCGTGAGCAGGTAGGGCAGCTCTCCGATTCGCGGGAAGTGGACGCCGCCGGAGAGCTCGACCGGCGTACTGCCCTCGAACCGGCGCAGGTCCAGCTCGACCGGCTGGTGGAACCGGGACAGGTTGTTCACGCACAGCACGATGTCATCACCGAACTCGCGCACGAAGGCCAGCACGCTCGGGTTGGACGCATGCAGCTCGCTGTAGCTGCCCTGGCCGAAGGTCGGGTGCCGCTTGCGAACCTCGATCATCCGTCGGGTCCAGTGCAGCAGCGAGGACGCCTGCCGGGTCTCGGCCTCCACGTTGAGGGCCTGGTAGCCATAGACGGGGTCCATCAGCAGCGGCAGGTAGAGGCGGTGCGGGTCGCAGCTGGAGAAGCCGGCGTTGCGGTCCGGCGACCACTGCATCGGGGTGCGTACGCCGTCCCGGTCGCCGAGGTAGATGTTGTCGCCCATGCCGATCTCGTCGCCGTAGTAGAGAACGGGTGAGCCGGGCAGTGACAGGAGCAGGCCGGTGAAGAGCTCGATCTGCCGGCGGGAATTGTCCAACAGCGGCGCCAGCCGGCGGCGGATGCCGACGTTGGCCTTCATCCGCGGGTCGGTGACGTACTCGGCGTACATGTAGTCGCGCTCTTCGTCGGTGACCATCTCGAGGGTCAGCTCGTCGTGATTGCGCAGGAAGATCCCCCACTGGCAGTTCGGCGGGATCTTCGGGGTGTTGGCGAGGATCTCCGCGATCGGGTAGCGCGCCTCCCGGCGTACGGCCATGAAGATCCGCGGCATCAGCGGGAAGTGGAAGGCCATGTGGCACTCGTCGTCGTCGCCGAAGTACTCGACGACGTCGGCCGGCCACTGGTTCGCCTCGGCGAGCAGCACCCGGTCGGGGAACATCGCGTCCACTTCGCGCCGCACCCGCTTGAGGTAGGCGTGCGTCGCCGGCAGGTTCTCGCAGTTGGTTTCCTCAGCCTCGTAGAGGTAGGGGACCGCGTCGAGCCGGAAACCGTCGATGCCGAGGTCGAGCCAGAACCGCAGGGCCTCCAGTACGGCGTCCTGCACGGCCGGGTTCTCGAAGTTGAGGTCCGGTTGGTGGCGGAAGAACCGGTGCCAGTAGTACTGCTGGCGAACCGGGTCCCAGGTCCAGTTGGACGTCTCGGTGTCGACGAAGATGACCCGGGCGTCGCGGTAGCGGTCGTCGGCGTCGGACCAGACGTAGAAGTCACCGAACGGACCGGTGGGGTCGCTGCGGGACGCCTGGAACCACGGGTGGGCGTCCGACGTATGGTTGATCACCAGGTCGGCGACGATCCGCATGCCCCGTGCATGGGCCGCGTCGACCAGCAGCACGAAGTCGCCGAGGTCCCCGAACTCCGGCAGCACCGACATGAAGTCGCTGATGTCGTAGCCGCCGTCGCGAAGCGGGCTCGCGTAGATCGGCAGCAGCCAGACGCAGTCGATGCCCAGCCACTGCAGGTAGTCCAGCTTCTCGGTCAGCCCGCGGAGGTCGCCGGTGCCGTCGCCGTTGCTGTCCGCGAATCCTCGGACCAGCACCTCGTAGAAGACCGCGCGCTTGTACCAGTGCGGGTCCCGCGGCTCGTTCGGCAGGAAGCCGCTGGCGACCGGCTCGGTCACCGGGCGGTCCGGGGGAGCGTGAAGATGTGCGCCGGTTCGACCTGCGGGTCCAGACGTACGTAGTTGCGCCGGCCCCAGACGTAATCCGCGCCGGTGACCTCGTCGTGGACGGCGAAGTGGTCGCCCCAGTCC
>JACCVZ010000331.1 GCA_013697905.1 Nocardioidaceae bacterium | reverse complement strand
TCTGTGAAGGGCAACGCCTCGGCATCGGCCTCACGCCACTCGATCTCGACGCCTCGCTCCGCGGCCAGCTGGCGGCCAACTTCTAACAGTGCGAGACCACTCCGAACGGCCTTGCCGAACTCCTTGTCAGCGACCCTCGGGCAGGATCAAGAGTGCATCGCCCACCGGACGCTCACCTGTGTCGTCGGAGGGATCGTTGATGACCTCTCCGTGGACGACCATCGTGGTGGAACCGCCACCGTCGAGGTTGAGCGCATCGCGCATGCCAAGTGCTCGCGCCACAGCTCCAGTTTCGACGATGGTCAATCCGAGGCTTGCCGTGCTGCGGCCGTCCGCGGTGGCCAAGATGATCCGCCCAGCCGCGTCAACACCGGCGAAGGTGCGCGGGTTCCGCTTCGCGCTGAAGCCGTAGTAGAAGCTCGGATCGGTGGGGCGTACGAACCCATCGCGCCTCGGTGTGACGTGCAGCCGCCCGTTGCGGACCAGCTCCGGCCCACCATTGACGATCGACATCGAGGGCTGGCGCCGGACCAACTGGCCGCGATCGTCACGCAACGTCCTGAAGATCTGCAGCCGCTTGCCGACGACCGCTGCCGCGCGCAGGTCGTCAACCAGGGAACCGGTGGCCTGGACCGACCGGTAGCCGGCCAGCAACGGCCTGCCGCGCGGAGAGCGCAGCGACACGACGCGCAGGTGCCGGTCGAGGACTGCTTCCAGCCCGGGACCCGACGGCGTGCGCTGCCCAAAGTCTGATGTGAACGCGACCAGCTCAGCGGAGTCGGTACAGGTGAAATCGTGCATCGGGCGTGCGGTGGGGACGTCGTCGGCCGTGCCGCCACAGTTGCGGATCAGCCCCGGTACCCGGTCGATTCCGTCGAGCGTCAAACGTGTGTTCCGGTAGCCCCGGACCGTGCCGGTCCAATGCAGCCGCTCGACCATCGCGTGGGACGCGTCGTCGCGCAGCACCAGCGCTGGGCGGTCACCGACCGTTTCGCTGAGCAACCTGCCGGCGTAGACCCCAACGCCCGCCGGGTCTCCCGGCGCGCCTGAAGCGGGGTCCAGGACGAAATACCCTGCATTCACGCCGGCGGTCGCTCGTTGCGCCCGGCTCAGCTCGCTCGTGGTCTCTCGCTCCTCGATGTTGGGACCGAACGAGGCAAGCAGGTTGCCATTGAATCTGTCTGGGTTGATGGTGAGCACCTTGAGGTGCCATGGTCCGCGGTCTGTCGGTGACCCATCCCAACCGGTGAACCTGCTGGCGCCGGAGAACCCAGCGGCGACCATCCGCGCCAGCAGGGCATCAGCGGCGCTCTTGTCGGTGAAACTGCCCACCCGCACTCGCCATCCGATGCTGCCGCCGGCGTAGTCGGCCGTCGCAGGAGTGACGACCTCCTCGACGCGCGGTTCGAATCCCGCCGCACGGAGCCGATCGGCGAGCTCATCGGCGCTCGTCCGATCAGACAGGGCGGTTGGCGGAGCATCCGGGTCGGGCGACGTGCTGCCGGCCGGGATGTTGGTCTCCACCGTCCACACATCCGCGGGGTCGGTGCTGCCGCGAACGATGGTGGTCAGGGTGACGCCTGGCTGCAGCCTCGTCGTGGTGCGAGTCTCGGTGAGGCCCGCGGGGCCCAACGGCAGTGATGCGGCCGCCGCAGCCTCAACCGGGGTCATCGATGGGTCGGAGCCGGCCTGGGCCGTGACCGCGGGCGGTGTCACAAGCAAGGCAAGCAAGGCGACCGAACCTGCGAGTTGCCGCTTCTTCTTCGAGATCATGCCAGCACCGTAGTACGGGATGTGACCGCCTGAGAAGGTGCTCACCCGCGTGTTACGCCGACTAATGTGGCCGGCTTGCCGAGAGCCTCAACCACCAGTCGCATCTGCAGCTGCAGATGCGAGCAGTGTCGTGGTCATCGGGCGCTCCAGCCGCCGTCAACCGTGACGGCCGACCCCGTGATGAACGAGGCAGCCGGCCCGCACAGGAACGCGACCACCTCTGCCACCTCCTCGGGCTCCACCAGTCT
>JACCVZ010000323.1 GCA_013697905.1 Nocardioidaceae bacterium | reverse complement strand
CCGGCGGACAACGACGTCAGCGCCTTCGACGCCAACGACGAGGTCGACGAGGTGCGTTGGTCGAGACTGTCGAAGGCCCGTCGGCGGCTGACCTACGCCCGTGACGTCGACCTGTTGGAATGCTTCGCCGAGGCGCCGCCGATCAGTGCCCCACTGGTCGTCGTCCGGCACGCCGATGCTCGCCGCCGTGAGGGCTGGAAAGGCGACGATACCGAGCGTCCGCTCAGCGCCGCGGGACATCACCAGTCTGCCGGGTTGGTCTCCCTGCTCGCGGCGTACGGCATCCGCAGGGTCGTCACCAGCGACGCACTGCGCTGCGTAGACACGATGCTGCCCTTCGTGAACGCGTCGAGGTCGGCAATCAGGCTCGAGCCCGCTCTGTCCCAGGAGGACGCCAACCCGAAGATCGTGGCCAGGCAGCTGCGTCGAGCACTCGACGGTCGCACCCGGGTGGCCTTCTGCTCACACCGACCAGTGCTGCCGCTGATCTTCGAGACCCTCGGCATCGAGCCGGTCACCATCGAACCCGCGGATGTGGTCGTGGTGCATCGTCGTCAGGGCCATGTCACCGCCGTAGAGCATCACGGGCGGCCTCCCTCCGACTGACCGGACGGTGGCCCGGGGTACGGCGGCGGAGGCGTGGGACTCTACGGAAGGAAGAATTGCAACAAGCCATACATGGCCGCAGCAACGAGACCGGCCGCCGGGAACGTCAGAATCCAAGCACCGACGATCGACTTCGCCACGCCCCAGCGAACCGCTGACAACCGCTTGGTCGCACCGGCACCCATCACTCCTGAGGTGATGATGTGGGTCGTCGATATCGGGGCGTGGTAGACGAAGGCGGTCACGTAGAGGATCGATGCCGCAGTGAGCTCCGCGGAGAAGGCCCGTGGTGGGTCGAGGTGGATGATGCGCCGACCCATCGTGCGCATGATGCGCCAGCCGCCGGAGTAGGTGCCTAGAGAGATCGCGGTCGCTGCCGACGCGATGACCCACCAGGGCAGACCGTCACCGGGTTGGACGTGGTTGGTGGTGAGGAGCGCGAGGAAGATGACCCCCATGGTCTTCTGGGCATCTTGCAGCCCGTGTCCGAGCGCCATCGCCGACGCCGACAAGGTCTGCGCCATCCTGAAGCCACGGTTGATCTTGCCGGGGTTGCGTCGCCGAAATAGCCACATGATCGCGACCATCAGGCTGAACGCGACGAGGAAGCCCACCAGCGGGGACAGGACCATCGGGATGAGGACCTTGGCCTTGATCGCCGACCACGCCACCACGCTGCCGGAGGCGAGCGCAGCGCCGACCAGGCCACCGATGAGTGCATGCGACGACGACGACGGCAGCCCGAAGTACCAGGTCGTCAAGTTCCATGTGATCGCACCGACCAGACCTGACAGCACGACGACCAGGCCGTGGCTCCCATCAGGCGGCGTGATGACGTCGCTGACCGTGCTGGCCACCTCCTGACCCAGCAGAGCGCCGGCGAAGTTCATGACCGCGGCGAGCGTCAAGGCGATCCGCGGTGTGAGTGCCCGTGTCGAGATCGACGTGGCGATGGCGTTCGCTGCGTCGTGGAAGCCATTCGTGTAGTCGAACACCAAGGCGATCAGCACCACAGCGACGACAAGAACCAGCTCCACGTCAAATCCTCAGGTTTTCGGGCGCAGGCAACAGATCCGGGAACCGTCCAGCCATGCCCTACGACTCCTTGACGGCGATCTGCTCAACAATGTTGGCGACCGACTCGAACGCGTCAATGGCTGCTTCGAGCGAGTCGACGACGTCTTTGAGCTTGAGCACGGTCAACGCGTCGTACTGGCCGTTGAAGAGTTTCGCGACAATTCTGCGGTAGGACTTGTCACCGTCATTCTCGAGCCTGTTGATCTCGATCCAGTACTCCTCGAGATCGTTCATGGTCCGCAGCCGCGGCATCGCCTCGGCCGTCAGCTCTGCGCAGCGTTGCAACACCTCGACCTGGTTGGCCAGCTCGCGGGGGAGTTCGTGGATCTCGTAGAGGTTGACGAGGTCGACGGCTTCTTCCATGAAGTCCATGACGTCGTCGACACTGGCGGCGAGGCGGTAGATGTCCTCACGGTCGAACGGAGTCACAAATGTGGAGTTGACCCGCCTCACGATCGTGTGGGTCAGCTCGTCGCCCGCATGCTCGGCCTCACGCATCCGTTTGGCGATCTTTGGGCGGTCAGCCCCCACCGCCAATAACTCAGCGAGCAGCTCAGCTCCGGTGACGAGGTTGCGGGCGGAATCGGCGAAGAGGTCATAGAACGTCGCGTCAGTGGGACGGAAACGCAAGGGCACGGCAGACTCCCGTCGAGCGCGGAAAAGGTCACGGCAATGCTAGGGGGTGCCTGTGGCAGCCGGCCAACCATGCTGCTCCAGGCAACCGCATGGACAGCTGCATCAAACGTCGTTGGTGTCATTGTTGATACCCAGGATCGAGTCGATCTGGTCCTGCGTGAGCGGGCCGTCTGACTCGGATGTGGCGATGATGAGGTTGGTCATCATCTCGATCTCGTTGAGGACGTTGACGTCGTGGATGTCGACGTCGAGCTGGTCGTTCACCTGCTCAGCCTTCCGGGGCGATGGCGGCTCGTTGCCGGCAGCGGTGACCCCAAGACGACTCTGTCGGTCTGCCGATGATCCAGCCAGCGTAGCCGGTGGCTGCTGGCGCCGCAGACGTTTCCACATGCCCCCCAAAGTAGACCGAGACCCCGGCCCCTAGCAGAAGAGGAGCCGGGGTCTCTCGAGCGGTCTGGCCAGCTCAGACCGCCTCAGTCACTTCATTCAGACCCCAGCAGTCGCCGAGCACCGCGATCCCATGGAGTCCAGGTAGCCCCGCGTCGGGTACTTGACTCCGTTGCGGTGCGCATATTTCGTATAGTTCCAGGCGTTGACGTGGGTCTTGACGCGATGGTGCCCCGACGCGCCCAGGAAACCCCTGACGTCGCATCCCCGCTCCGCGAGCCAGGTCCGCCGTCCGGCCCAGGCGAGAGGGAGGGACCCTGCGCCGGAGTCGGCCGAGAGGGCTAGTTCCTCGAGCCAACCTCTCGGCCAATTTGTGGATAAAGTCCTGATTCTCCTGACTGGGGCCCCAACATAGGAGACTAGTGATTCCTGCACGTGACAAGGCATGAACCGAGCGGCGAGGGGCACAACGAAAGCGCAGGAGAGGGGGAGTTTGTGGCCACGTCCGAGGATCCTTGGCGCGCGTTGAGCGAATATGCCGACGTGGTGTCGCGCAGTACGTCGGTTGGGGCGTTGGTCGAGCGCACCCTGGTAACCGCATTGAAGGTCCTGAGCGCCTCCTCCGCCTCGGCTTCCCAGTTCGAGGTCGAGCGTGGTCGGGTCAAGATTCTCCACAACACGGGAGATCTCGCTGACTGGGAGCATCCTTGGCCGGACGACACCTACTACATGCTCAGCGAGTACGCCCAGCTGATGACCCTGATCGGCGGCCCCTCTCGGTCCTGGCGAGGCTCAGTCGACGATCCCGAGACGGCGGGTCCGGACCGTGAGCTGCTGAGCCGGGTCAACAAGCAGCATGCAGCCTCCTTTCGGGTCAGCCTCGCCGACAACGCCTGGGGAGACATCTACGTCACCCGCGGGCGCGGGGACAAGCCGTTCTCCGAAGACGACCTCTTGGTCGGCGAAGTGCTGGCCGGTCTGATGTCGGCGGGACTGTCCAGGCTCGAGTTGCTGGCCGATCTCGCAAATCTTGCCTACACCGACCCGCTGACCGGGCTGGGCAACCGCAGGGCAGCAGACGAGTGGCTGGAGAGGCGGCTCTCCCTCCAGGACGAGTTCGTTCCGATCGCCGCCGTGCTGTGCGATATCAACGGCCTCAAGGGCATCAACGACTCGCTCGGCCATACCGCGGGGGACGACTTGCTGCGCTTGGTGGCCGGCTATCTCACCACTGCCGTCGAGGATCTCGACGACGTCCTGGTGGCACGGTTGGGTGGCGACGAGTTCCTGCTGCTCATGAGCGATGTCGAGCGGCACGACATCGTCGCCGTCGAGAAGCGGCTGGCCGACCTCGACCTCCCCCACAACACCGGACTCGCAGTTGGTGCGGCGTCGACGCGGCACCGACCGCACTCCAACGAGTCCACCAAGACCGCCGCGCGAAGTCTCTTGCGGCTAGCGGACGCGGCGCAGTACCGCCACAAGCAGACGCGCAGGGTGAGCCACGAGATGTTGTTGATCGCGCCGTTGCAGGCGCAGCTGCCCGCCGAAGCAGCTCACGTGGTGGACGACGGCCTGCGCGCACTGGACGAGGCGCCCGGGCAGTCGATGCTGTTTCGACTTCAAGCGGTCTGCAACGCTGTCGCCCACACCTACGACGTCGCGTCGTGGTGGGTGAGCTGCACCACCAAGAACGGTAAACTCCTCGATGTGCTTTCGTGCGTGGTTCGCCCGGACGCGCGGGGAGACCTGTCCGGCATCGAGTTCACCTCCGGCACGGAGTTCGACGTCAGTGATTTTCCTGCCACCAGGCAGGCATTGGAAGGCGGCTCGTACTACGCGTCCCTCACCGAGGGCGACGAGTCGGAACGTGCTTTCCTCGCCCGGATGGGCTACGTCGCCACGCTCGCTGCCGGTGAACCCGCCGTCGACGAAACCTCATGGCTGGTGGAGCTGTTTGCCGACACCCAAACCTCTTCCTCCCTCTTCGCGGCCGAGCCGTCCTTACGCGCCCTCGTCCATATCGCGGTCCAGGGCGCCGCCGGCTGAGCCACGTGCGGGCATCGCGATCAGTTTCACCAGGACGATGATCCGACGGCAGGTGCTACATCAGGGGCCCCACCATCGACCCGGGGACGATCACTGGCGGGCGAGCGTGGGACGATGGGGCGCCTCGACGGACCACGTCCTGGACCGCCGCTCCACTTGGGTGGCGTCGGGGCCCCTAGCTCAATTGGCAGAGCAGCGGACTTTTAATCCGCGGGTTGTGGGTTCGAGTCCCACGGGGCCCACCCTCCTCACCTGCGGTTTCGTCCTCCAGACGGGACCGCTCCCCTGTCTCAAGACCCTGATTGGTCACCGATTGGTCACGCATCATCCGGGGGCCTGACCGCGGGCAGCGTCAAGGGCTGAGCCCGGACGCCATGGTCAGTAGCCGGTGACCTCGGGCCACCGGATCTCGACCCCGTCGCGCACGAGCAGGTTCTGGAACTCCTCGAGCAGGCGCACGTCCTCGCACACCTGCCGCGGCGTGCAGGACCGATCGAGGCAGAACGCCGCGAGGCTGCCGGCGACCTCCCCGATCCCCCACTCCACAGGGTGCAGCCGGTAGCAGCCGTTGGTGACGTGCGTGGTTCCGAGGTTCTTCGCGGCGGGCAGCAGGTTCTCCACGCGCCGCGGCACCAGCGCGCGCAGCGGGATCTCGAACGGGCAGGAGGCCACGTCGACGTAGGGGTCGCCCCCGGTGGAGGGATGCAGGTCGATCCGGTAGCTGCCGACACCGACGCTGTCGGGGTAGCCGACGCCCCTCCCGTCCTGGCGCAGGTCGAGCGCGAGGTCCTGCTCGACGATGGTGTACTCGGCCAGGATCCGACGTGACTCGCGGATGTAGGGCCGCTTGGCCAGCCCGTCGGAGGTGCCGGTCACGTCGGGGCGCAACCGCAGCCCGGGGTAGCCGGTCCCTCCGTCGTGGCGCGGGGCCTCGGTCTGCAGCCAGTACAGGAAGCTCAGGCTCAGCTCCCGGGAACCCTCCACGTGACGCGCGGCCTCGGCCTCGGCGACGCCGTACACCGGGCCCTCGAAGTAGTCGATCATCGGCCAGTTGACGAGCGTGATGTCGCTCCTGAGGTGGCCCGGCGCGAACGTCCGGCGGTCCGCGATCCGCCGGAACGCCCACAGCTCGAAGTCGCCGCCGACGGTCCGGTGGTCCACGACGGCCACGGCGTCGTGGTCGGGGTTCGGCACCAGGGTGCGCGCGAGCGGCTCGTTGGTGCGGGGCACCGGTGCGACGAACGACAGCAGCGGGCCGCTCCACGCAGGCGGTTCGACCGAGCGCCAGTGGTCGTAGGACGCCGGACGGTCGATGGTGTGGTCCTCCCCCTCGAGGTGGTCCACCACGAAGCACCACGACACCGCCTGCATGTTCAGCGGTTGCGCCTCGTCAGCCGCATGCGGCTCGTCCGTGTCCGCGCGGGACTCGGCACCGGTCACGTGCTCGACGCCGGCGAGCGGGAGGAGGTCACTGGTCTCAGTCGCGTCCAGGACGTACGGCGCGACCACGGTGACCTGGTCGCCGTCGGGGCCCTCGAGGGTCACCGAGGACGCCCGGTCGCCGTCGACGGTGGCGGAGACCGGTCGGTGCTGCGTGAGCACCCGCAGCCGTCCCGCGCTCGCCGGCCCGGCTAGCATCGCCTCCAGCACGGCCAGGCCGACCCGCGGCTCGACGCAGATGCTGCTCACCGTCCCGCGCCCGGGGTTGAGGTGGCGCTGGACGCGGGCTTCCTCGCTGAGTGGGTACCACCGCCGGTAGTACGCGCGCATCTCGTCGCGCAACCGGCGGTACCTCGCGGTGCAGCCGAACTGCTCGATCCACGGGTTCTCGTCGGGTGGGACGGCCTGTGAGGTCAGCTGCCCGCCGACCCAGTCGCTCTCCTCGGTGAGAACCACACTCCGGCCGGCGTCGGAGGCCGCCAGCGCCGCGGCGACGCCTCCGAGCCCACCGCCGACCACGACGACGTCCACGTTCAGCTCCGGCACGGCGGTCTCCTCGACAGGTAGCTCGGGTCTGGGTCAGCCTCCGACGGCCAGGGCAGAATGTCGGTGTCCATCCGCACCCGGCCCGCGGTGCCCACCTCCACGGACAACGTGCGGGGCACCAGCCGCGGCTTCCTTGCAGTCAACGCCGCGCTTGGCAAGCGTATGCGGAAAATTGCCTCCGTATGACACATCACCCTCCACTGGATGACCGTGAGCGGACCCGCCAGCGTGCCGCTTCGCCGGTTTCCGGCACCCGGTGGCCGCCGACAACAGGAGTTCGACTTCCTCCTGTGGACCGCATGAGCCACTAGCCGCCGGCAGGGCCGAGCTTCCGCAGCGCGAGCTGAGCAGCCTCCTCCAACGACAGTCCCCGGCCGTTCTGGACCCCACGGCGCCATTCCGTCTCACCGAGGACCG
>JACCVZ010000312.1 GCA_013697905.1 Nocardioidaceae bacterium | reverse complement strand
GCGTGCTGCTCAACGTCGATCTCGACGTACAAGTCACCGGCGGGGCCACCGCCGGGGCCGACCTCGCCCTCACCGGTCAGCTGGATCCGGGTGCCGGCGTCGACCCCGGCGGGAACCTTCACCGTGATCGCCCGGCGGGCGCGGATGCGACCGTCGCCCGAGCACTCGCCGCACGGGTTGGGGATGACCGAGCCGAAGCCACGACACGTCGGGCAGGGCCGCATAGTGCGCACCTCACCCAGGAAGGACCGCTGCACTTGGCTGATCTCACCACGGCCGGAGCAGGTCGTGCACGGCACCGGTGACGTGCCTTGAGCCGTGCCCGCACCCGAGCAGACCGAGCATGTGACCGCGGTGTCCACCTTGAGCTCGCGGCTGACGCCGAACGCGGCCTCGCCGAGGGTGAGCTGCATCCGGATGAGGGCGTCTTGTCCGCGGCGCATCCGCGGCCGGGGGCCGCGGGTGCCCGCGGACTGGCCAAAAAAGGCGTCCATGATGTCGGTGAACGAGAAACCCTGCCCGAAACCGGCGGCGCCAGCAGCCGACAGCGGATCGCCACCCAGGTCGTACAGCTCGCGCTTCTTGGAGTCGCTCAAGACGTCGTAGGCGCGGGTCACCTCCTTGAACCGCTCCTGCGTCGCGGCGTCGGGGTTGACGTCGGGGTGCAGCTGGCGGGCCAGGGTGCGGTAGGCCTTCTTGATCTGCTCGGGGGAGGCGTCGCGCGGCACTCCGAGCACGTGATAGAGATCTTGGTTCATGCTCCGGCAATCGTTGGTGTGCACATCATCAGGCGGGTCATGCGTCGGACAGCATCTGGCTGACGTAGCGGGCGACGGCGGTGACCGCCGCCATCGAGCCGGGGTAGTCCATCCGGGTCGGACCGACCACTCCGAGCGTCGCGAGGGGCTCCTGGTCCGGACCGTAGCCGGTCGCGACGACCGAGGTTCTGGCGAGGGTCTCGAGCGGGACCTCGTGGCCGATGCGCACGGTGACCAGGCTGGCGCTGGTGGCCTCCCCCAGCAGCTTGAGCAGAACCACGTGCTCCTCGAGCGCCTCGAGCAGGGGCTTGATCGAGCGGTCGAAGTCGTCGCCGAAGCGCGTCAGGTTGGCGGTGCCGCCGATGGCGACCTTCTCGTCGGTGCGGTTGTCGACGACGGCCTCGGCGAAGGCGGCGATGATCTGCGCGACCACAGCCTGGTCGTCGCGGTGGAACATCTTGGGCAACATGGTGACGCGGTTGGCGGCTTCGGCCAGTGGCTGCCCTACGACCGCGGTGTTCAGGCGCGCCCGAAGTTCGCCGACGACGTCGTCGTCGAGCTCCTTCGGCAGCTCGACCACGCGTTGCTCCACCCGGCCCGAGCTGGTGATCAGCACCAGCAGCAGCCGGTTGGGGCTGATCGCGAGCACCTCGACGTGGCGCACGGTCGAGCGGGCCAGCGTCGGGTACTGCACGATCGCCACCTGCTGCGTCAGCTGGGCAAGCAACCGCACGCTGCGATGGACGACGTCGTCGAGGTCGACGGCGCCCTGGAGAAACGTCCCGATCGCCCGCTTCTCCGCCCCCGACAGCGGCTTGATGCTGGTGAGCTTGTCGACGAAGAGCCGGTAGCCCTTGTCGGTAGGGATGCGGCCGGCGCTCGTGTGCGGCTGGGTGATGAACCCCTCCTCCTCGAGCGCGGCCATGTCGTTACGGACGGTCGCCGGCGACACACCGAGGCTGTGGCGCTCGACGAGGGACTTGGAGCCGACCGGCTCCTGGGTGTGGACGTAGTCCTCGACGATCGCACGCAGCACGTCAAGCTTGCGGTCGTCCAGCACGGCTCGTCTCCTGCCTGTGATCGCGGGTTGGCACTCGGCTCCTCGGAGTGCCAAGACTACTAGGCGCAGCGCCTGCGACGCCGCTCTTGGCCGCCTCAACACCGCACGACTGGCCCTGCCGCGACCGGGTTACGCTGCAAAGATGAGCGATCTCACAGCATCGGACCTGGTCGAGGTCGCGCCCGGCTGCTTTGTGCTGCGTTACCCCGAGTGGGACGTCAGCATCGGCGTCGTCACGGGCACCGACGGGGTGCTCGTGGTGGACACCCGGGCCAGTGCCGCCCAGGGCCAGCGCCTTGTCGACGACGTACGCCGGGTCGCCCCCGGCGCAGAGATCCGCTGGGTGGTCAACACCCATCAGCACTTCGACCACACGTTCGGCAACCTTGCGTTCGACCGGGCCACCGTGCACGCGCATGAGAACGCCGCTGCCGGACTGGTGTCGGCCGGCGACCGCATCAAGGCCCTGATCCGGGCGGACCCGTCGCCAGACCCGGAGTACCCCGCGATCACGGCGCAGGTGCTCGATGAGGTGCTGGCGACGCAGTACCGACTGCCCGACCAGACGTTCTCATCGGCCGCGGTGATCGACCTCGGCGATCGGTACGTCGAGCTCGCCTACCCCGGCCGCGGCCACACCGACGGCGACCTGGTGCTGCGGGTGCCCGATGCCGACGTCGTCTTCGGCGGCGACCTGATCGAGCAGTCGGCGCCGCCGTCGTTCGGGGTCGACTGCTACCCGCTGGAGTGGCCGGGGTCGTTGGACCTGATGATCGGGATGCTGACCGAGGGCGCTGTCGTCGTACCGGGGCATGGCACGCCGGTGGACAGGGCGTTCGTGCAGGACCAGCGGGCCGACGTCTCCGACGTGGCGCAGCTGATCCGCTCGCTGTACGCCCAAGGCGTGCCCGAAGCGGACGCGCTCCGGTTCGGCGCCCAGGAGTCGACCAGCGGCTGGCCGTTCCCCCAGGAGGGGCTGGCCGAGGCAGTTCGGCGGGGCTACGC
>JACCVZ010000270.1 GCA_013697905.1 Nocardioidaceae bacterium | reverse complement strand
GACCGGGTGCAGCGGTTCGCGAACCGGTTGGTCTACGGGTCTCGGGCGACCCCGTATGAGGTGTTGTCGAACTTCGCCGACCGGGTCGGTGGCAGCTACGACGCGGCCGAGCTGCTGCCGATGATGGCGCGCACCGTCGCCCAAGGTGTCGGCGCGTCGAGGGTCGACGTGTGGCTCAGCATCGGGTCCGGGCTGGTCCGCGAGGCCACCTGGCCGCAGACGCCACCAGAACACGGCCAGTCGGTCACGACAGCGGTCGACGACATGACCGACCTGACCGCCGACCGGGTGGTGCCGGTGCGCCACCACGGTGACCTGCTGGGTGCGATCACCGTGACCAAGGCACCCGGGGAACCCGTCATCCCCGCTGAGGACAAGCTGCTCGACGACGTCGCCGCCCAGGCGGGGCTGGTGCTGCGCAACGTGCAACTCATCGAGGAGCTCCGCAGCTCCCGGCAACGCCTGGTCACCACCCAAGACCACGAACGGCGCCGGCTGGAACGCAACCTCCACGACGGCGCCCAGCAAAGCCTGGTCTCAGTGGCGTTGATGATCCGCACCATCGGGGCCCGGCTCAGCCCCGACGACCCCGCGTGCGCCGGCCTGGACGCCGCCTCGGAACAGCTCCGGCTGGCCATCGAGGAGCTCCGCGAGCTCGCCCGCGGCATCCACCCCGCCATCCTCACCGACCGCGGCCTCGGACCCGCCATCGAGTCCCTGGCCGAACGCTGCCCGGTGCCGGTCTTCGTCGACTACCAGCTGACCCAACGACCCGACCCCATCATCGAGGCCACCTTGTACTTCGTCGTCGCCGAAGCACTCACCAACATCGCCAAGTACGCCCACGCCACCGAAGCCACCATCACCGCCACCACCACCGACACCGACAGCGCCCTCACCCTGGACGTCACCGACAACGGCATCGGCGGCGCCGACACCACCAAAGGCTCCGGACTACGCGGCCTCACCGACCGCATCGCCGTCATCGACGGCACCCTCACCATCACCAGCCCACCCGGCCAAGGCACCCAACTCACCTGCACCATCCCCCTCACACCCACACCACAACCAACAAACTCCGTACCTCATCAAGACAGCATCCCGATGCCGGTAGGGGCATCCCAATGAGCGACACCCACGTCGCCACCGCCGCAGCCCCTCTCCAGCGACGGGGCGGCCGGCTGACAGAGACCGCCGCCAGACGAGTCGCCTACGCCGTCTTCGGCGCGTGCGTGACCTTGTACCTGGTCTCCCTCGGCTTCGAGTTCGTCAACGTCGCGCCAAGAAGCACCTCGTGGGGCTCGAACAACCGCCTCTTCGAGATTGTTTTCGCCATCGCCGTGTTCGCCTTCCCAGCCGTCGGCGCACTGATCACGCGTCGACATCCCCGCAGCACCATCGGCTGGCTCATGCTCGCCATCGGAGTCCTGTGGGCGTGGTCGGCGTTTGCGGACGCCTACGTCCTGTACGCCGTTGTTACTAACCCCGGCTCGCTGCCGAACCCCGAGCTCATGGGCGCGAGTGAGGACTGGATCTGGGTGCCCGCGATCGGCTTGATGGGCACCTTCTTGATCCTGCTCTTCCCGGACGGCCATCTCCCGTCACCACGGTGGCGGGTCGTGGCCTGGGTGTCGGCGGCCACTACGGTCGTCGGCTCAATCTCGGTGCTCTTCAGACCCGGACCCATGGAGGACCTCGCTGTCAAGGGGTTGGTCAACCCCCTGGGCATCGAGCCACTCAAAGGGGCACTGGAGTGGTTGTCGGCAAGCCTTATCCTGTTCCCCCTGTGCATCCTTGCCTGCGCGGTTGGCCTGGTGGTGAGGTTTCGGCGCTCGAGCGGGGTAGAACGCCTGCAGCTGAAGTGGCTGGCCACCGCTGGCGCGCTGGTCGCTCTGATCTACCTGGTGGCCATGGCCGGCACCCTGGGCCCTGGGCAGAGCGGCCCCCCGCCAGCTTGGGTGATCGCGACGCAGGACGTAGCGCTGGCCTCCTTCGGCATGCTCCCGCTCGCGATCGGGGTGGCGATCCTCAAGCACCGCCTCTTCGGCATCGACGTCGTGATCAACAAGGCAGTCGTCTTCGGGTCACTTGCCACCTTCATCACTGCTGTTTACGTCGCCATCGTGGTCGGTATCGGCAGCCTGGTCGGTCGTGGCGACCGCCCGAACCTGGCGCTGTCGATCGCCGCCACCGCCGTCGTCGCGGTCGCGTTCCAGCCGGTGCGTGACCGGGTGCAGCGGTTCGCGAACCGACTCGTCTACGGGGCCCGGGCCACACCCTACGAGGTGCTCTCCGACTTCGCGGACCGGATGGGCGGCAGCTACGACGCCGGCGCCCTGCTGCCGATGATGGCCCGCACGATCGCCCAAGGAGTCGGCGCAAGCCATGTGGACGTGTGGCTGGGCATCGGGTCGGGCCTTGTCCGGGAAGCCAGCTGGCCACCGACCGTCGATGAACGACCAACAACTCTGGCTGCATCCGTCGACACTGTCGACGAAATGGGGACCCTCGAGGGTGACCGGGTCGTGGCCGTCCGACACCATGGAGAGCTGCTCGGCGCGATCACGGTCCTCAAGCCGCCAACCGAGCCGATCACCCCCGCGGAGGACAAGCTCCTCGACGACGTTGCCGCGCAGGCGGGGCTGGTGCTCCGTAACGTCCGGCTGATCGAGGAGCTGCGCAACTCCCGGCAGCGGCTAGTCAGCACCCAGGACGAGGAGCGCCGCCGACTCGAGCGCAACTTGCACGACGGCGCGCAGCAGAGCCTCGTCTCAGTCGCCCTCATGCTTCGCACGGTGCGCCCCCGGTTCGACGCCGAAAGCGACACCCTTGGCGCGGCACTCGATCAAGCATCGGAGCAGCTTGCGCTCGCCATCGACGAGCTGCGCGAGCTGGCCCGCGGCATCCACCCCGCCATCCTCACCGACCGCGGCCTCGGACCCGCCGTCGAGTCGTTGGCGGAACGCTCACCGGTCCCGGTGGTGCTGCGGTACGAGCTTGAGGGCCGACCCGACAAGACTATCGAGGGAACCCTGTACTTCGTCGTAGCCGAGGCGCTGACGAACGTCGCGAAGTACGCACAGGCCTCGCAGGTCACTGTGACGGTCGCCGGATCGAGCGACACTCTCATGCTCGACATCGTCGACGACGGCGTTGGGGGAGCGGACCGTGCACGAGGCTCCGGGCTGCGCGGGCTCGAAGACCGCGTCGCAGTTGTCGACGGGACCCTCGAAGTCCACAGCCCGTTCGGCGGTGGTACCCGCCTCGCCTGTCGGATCCCTATCGAGCCGCTAGGTCAGCAAACAGACGTCACGCCAGACGAATTCCGCCCCGCAACACCTTTAGGAGCCGGCCAATGAGCGAGCGAACCCCGTCGTCCGGTTCCACCAGTGACATCAACATCTTCATGATCGCCGACATTCGTGGATACACCTCCTTCACGCAGCAGCAAGGTGACGGAGCGGCCGCAAAACTCGCCGGGACCTTTGCCGGCGTCTGTCGAGACGTCGTCGAAGCACACGCTGGATCCCTGCTCGAGCTCCGAGGAGACGAAGCCTTGTGTCTGTTCCGCTCGGCTCGCGGGGCGATCGCGGCTGCGGTCGAGCTGCAGGACGACTTCGTCAAACGGGCCGTCAACGACCCCGAAACTCCCCTGCTCGTAGGCATCGGTCTTGACGTCGGTGAGGCACTCCCGGTCGAGGGGGGATATCGAGGCGGTGCGCTGAATCTTGCCGCCCGCTTGTGCAGCCAGGCCGGCCCGGGCGAGATCCTTGCCAGCAAGACGGTCGTCCATCTGGCTGGCAGCCAGCAAGGCGTCACGTACGCGGACCGGGGTGAGGTGCGGCTGAAGGGGCTGCGCGACCCGGTCGCCGTCGTGCGTGTCACGGGCAGCGACGACGCGATGGCGAAGCTGGCCGGATCAACGGAGGTATCGGGGTCGATGCGCGTCGCCCTCGCCGACGACTCGGTGCTGCTGCGGGAGGGGATCGCACGACTTCTCACCGAGTCAGGGTTCAAGATCATCAGTGCCGCCAGTGATGCCGACGAGCTGCTCGCGCAGATACGGCAGGACCCACCAGATGTGGCCATCGTCGATATCCGGATGCCGCCCACCTTCACGGACGAGGGCCTACAGGCAGCGCACATCATCCGCGCGGAGATGCCTGATGTGGCAGTTCTCCTGCTGTCGCAGTACGTCGAGACAGATTTCGCGTTGGAGCTGATCTCGGGTGGCGCAGGCAAACTGGGGTACATGTTGAAAGACCGCGTGTCCAACGTCCAGGAGTTCACCGACGCCGTGCGCCGAGTCGGCGCGGGTGGTTCGGTGATCGACCCCGAGGTGGTGTCTCGTCTGGTCGGACGGGCACGGCGTGACAACCCGCTCGATGTGTTGACCGAGCGCGAACGGGAGGTGCTCAGCTTCATGGCAGAGGGTCGTTCTAACCAGGCGATCTCTCAGAGCATGAACCTGTCCACCAAGTCGATCGAAGGCCATGTGCGGAACATCTTCACGAAGCTGAACTTGATGACGACTCCCGATGACCACCGCCGGGTGCTCGCTGTGTTGACCTACCTGCGTACCTAAGTACCGCGCCGTTTGTGCCGCGCCCGGACCAGGTCGGTGTCCGTAGTTCTACGGCGGGCGGCATCGGCCAACAGCGACAGCGACCGCCTCGCGGGTAACCTTCGCCGCATGCATCCGCGCTTCCGGCACCTCGTTATCTCGGGTGCTCTGGTGGTTCTGCTGGTCATCGTTGTTGTCACCGCGGTCAACCGTGGCTGACGTGGCGCTCGTCCTCGATGACGCCTTGGCCTGCGTCAGGTCCGCCCTGCTCGACGACCGCTCGCTCGTCCGGGCGGTCGCATCGGGGCGACGCCGCAACGAGGTGGTGCCGTATCGACGCGTGGAGCTGCGCTACGTCGACCTCGCCGCCGGGCGCCGGTTGCAGGTGACGGCGTACGACGAGACGCAGGCACACACTCGCAACGTCGAAGAGGATGCTGTGGCGCCGACGATCGACCAGCTGCTCGCGACGCCGTACAGCAGTTGGCACGTCGACACCACGGCCGAGATTCTTCAGCTGAGGGTCACCAAGAAGGGGCGGCCGATGCTGCACCGGATGGGAAGGGAGACGCCGGCAGTGGCCGAGCGCAGCCACGACAGGCGCAAGCAGCGACGTCTCGACGAGACCGACGCCCTCTTCGCCGCGGTCGGCATGACCGGGTCCGACGGCACGATCAAGCCGACCCGGATGGCGAAGTTCCGCCAGGTCCAGGATCTGATCGGACTCCTCGAGCCCGTCATCGACGATGCGATTCGGCTGGGGCCTGGTGCGCGACTCTCTGACGCGCGGCCGTTGCGAATGGTCGATCTCGGCTGCGGCAACGCCTACCTGACGTTTGCCGCCTTCCGTTACCTGAGCGAGGTCCGGCAGCTCCCGATCCAGGCAACCGGGATCGACATGAAGGCACAGGCCCGAGCGCGCGGCAACGACCTCGCCACCGCGCTCGGCATCTCCGACCGGATGCGCTTCGTCGAAGGCACGATTAGCGACGCCGAGGTCGACGAGCCGCCGGACCTCGTGCTGGCACTGCACGCCTGTGACACCGCGACAGACGACGCACTCGCACGGGCCGTGCGGTGGCAGGCCCCCGTGATCCTCGCGGCTCCGTGCTGCCACCACGACATCCAACGCCAGCTCGCCGCGACTGCCCCACCCGACCGATACCGGCTGGTGACCCGGCACGGCATCCTGAGCGAGCGGCTGGCAGACGTGCTGACCGACGCGCTGCGGGCGGCGATCCTGCGCATCGTCGGTTATCGGGTCGAGGTGATGGAGTTCGTCGACTCGCGCCATACCCCCCGCAACATGCTGATCCGGGCGGTCTGGACCGGCATCGCCCCCGACGTGCAGACCCTTGACGGCTACCGGTCGCTGACCGAGGAATGGCAGGTCGAGCCCGCCCTGGCCGGAAGGCTGGGTCACCTGCACTCTGCAATCCGAGCCCACGTGTGAGCCGGCACTCTCCCGCGCCGGTCGTCGAGATCGTGGTCGGGCTATGCCTTCTCACTGCTGCCTCGACCGCAGCGGCGTACGCCGACGACGATGTCGTCTTCCGGTTCGAGAGCCCGGAGATCACCGAGTCGAGCTCGCTGTTTGTGAGCACGGTGGACCCGTCACTCGCCTACACGGCGAACGACTCGGGTGACGGGCCGGTGGTCTACGCCGCAGACAGCGCAACCGGCTCGGTGGTCGGGCGGATGACGCTCCACGACGTGACCGCGGTCGACATCGAGGCGCTGGCCGGCGGCCAGGACGGCACCTTGGTGGTCGCCGACATCGGCGACAACAACGCCGTGCGGGACAGCGTCACCATCTACCGTGTCCCGCAGCCGGGCACTGGGGACACCGTGGTGCCCGCTGATGCAGTCGAGCTCACGTACGCCGACGGACCTCGCGACGCCGAGTCGGCGCTCTACGACGCCACCTCCGGACGGGTCTACATCGCGAGCAAGGAGCTCACGGGCGCGTCCGTCTACGTCAGCCCCCCGCGTGTCTTCGAAGGTGGCCGTGCCGTGCTCCAGCCGATCGCTGGCGCCCCGTCCTTGTCCACCGACGCGACGCTGCTGCGGGCCGGCGAGTTCGCGGTGATTCGGAGCTATGGCAGCGCCACGGTCTACCGGTTCCCCTCCTTCAAGCAGGTGGCCAGCTTCGGGCTGCCCGCCCTCAAGCAAGGAGAGTCCATCGCCGCACCCCCGGGCGGCGACGTGGTCTGGGTGGGGACCGAAGGCGAGCGGTCGCCTGTTGTTGCCGTCCGGCCGCCGCCGCTGCCGGGGTCGTCACGGCCGCCGTCGACCCGGCCGCCGTCGCCGTCCATGCCGTCGACTCGCGCGCCGCCGACTCCGGCCACGCCGCCGCGGACGCCGAGTGTCCAGAACCTGCCCTCGCCGGGGTCAGAC
>JACCVZ010000266.1 GCA_013697905.1 Nocardioidaceae bacterium | reverse complement strand
TCGTGGACACGAGACGAACCCAGTCGTCGGGCGACCAGCTGCCAGGCGCGGGCGACGTCCTTGTACGGCGACCGGTCGTGCAGCGCGAGCTCAAGCTCGAGGATCGCGGCGAAACCCTGTTCGGTGCACTTGACCCGCTCGTCCTGGACGAGGTCGACCGCGCCGCGCAGGCCGTGGTGCCCGATGACGGTGCAGCCGGAGTGCTCGAGGTACGACCCGGCCGGTCGCCGGCTGGATCCGGCTCACGGCCTGATCGAACGTCGCGGTGGTCGTGGTCGGGGCGTCGAGGACGGCGAGGGCCGCCACCGGGTTGGATTCGCGGGCCAGTGCGAACACGACGTCCGGGGCCCGATTGGGCGCGATCAGCGAGACGACGCCTTCCCAGCACGAGAGGATCGACGCGTGAACGATGTGGAACGGGTGCTGCGTGGACCGGTGCTCGAGGTGGCTCCGACAATGCTCGGCTGGTCGCTCTCGCACGACACCAGCGATGGTCGGGTGACGGTGCGGCTGACTGAGGTCGAGGCGTACGCCGGGGCGGCCGATCCGGCCTCGCATGCGGCGCGCGGCCGAACTCTCCGGACCGAGGTGATGTTCGGACCACCCGCCCGCTTGTACGTGTACTTCAGCTATGGGATGCACTGGTGCGCGAATGTCGTCGTCGGGCCTGCGGGTGAGGCGTCGGCTGTCCTGCTGCGGGCCGGCCGCGTCGTCGACGGCGTCGATCTCGCCCGGGCCCGCCGGCCGCCCGGCACCCCGGAGCGCTCACTGGCCCGCGGCCCGGCCTGCCTCACCCAGGCGCTCGGGATCAGCAGGGTGCACAACGGCGCCGACCTGCGCGGTGCGTCGGCTCTCGTGCTCATGCCCGGCGAGCGGGCAGTGGACGTGTCCGCGGGTGCCCGGGTCGGCGTCAGCCTGGCCGCGGGGGTGCCGTGGAGGTTCTGGGTCACCGGAGACGAGACCGTGTCGGCCTACAAGCGCAGCCCGCGGGCACCCTGAGCCACTGGCACCTGGCCGGTCACCAAGATCTGAGGTTGCGCCAGTCAACGCAACAATGTGGCGGCTCAACGCAAAGATGGTGGCGGCTCAACGCAAGGATGGTGGCGGGTCAACGTGGCCAGCGGGCGCGTTCGAGCCCCACCGCTGCACGCAGCTCGGCGAGCTGCTCGGTGACCCGTTCAGGGGCCGTGCCACCGCGACCGTTGCGGGCGGCGAGCGAGCCCGCGACCGACAACACGCTGCGCACGCCCGGCGTCAGGTGGGGTGAGAGCTGCGCCAGGTCGGTGTCCGTCAGGTCCGACAGCTCGATGCCCCGGTCCTCACAACGGCGTACGCACGCCCCGGCGAGCTCGTGT
Organism: Nocardioidaceae bacterium; assembly: GCA_013697905.1. Lineage (GTDB taxonomy): Bacteria > Actinomycetota > Actinomycetes > Propionibacteriales > Nocardioidaceae > JACDHG01. The sequence goes on along the minus strand of JACCVZ010000266.1, from coordinate 2,937 downwards.
GCCTCACGAAACGGAACCCCTTGCTTGACGAGCCACTCGGCGACGTCGGTCGCGAGCGAGAAGCCCTGGGGGGCAAGCTCGGCCATCCTGTCCGTGTCGAACCTCAGCGTGCGGATCATCCCGGTGAATGCCGGCATCAGCACCTCGAGTGTGTCGATCGAGTCGAACACCGGCTCTTTGTCCTCCTGCAGGTCGCGGTTGTAGGCCAGCGGCTGAGCCTTCAGCGTCGCGAGCAGGCCGGTGAGGTTGCCGATCACTCGACCGGCCTTTCCCCTGGCGAGTTCGGCGATGTCCGGGTTCTTCTTCTGGGGCATGATGCTCGACCCCGTCGAGTAGCCGTCGTCGAGCCGGGCGAAGCCGAACTCGCGCGTCACCCAAAGGATCACGTCCTCCGCGATCCGTGACACGTCCACGCCGATCATGGCGGTCACAAAAGCGAACTCCGCCACGAAGTCACGCGCGGCGGTGCCGTCGATGCTGTTGGCACTCGAGCCGGTGAACCCGAGCTCGTGCGCCACCTGCTCGGGATCGAGCCCGAACGTCGACCCGGCAAGCGCTCCTGAACCGTACGGCGAGTCCGCGGCCACCCGGGCGTCCCAGTCGCGCAGCCTGCCGAGGTCTCGCAGCAGCGGCCAGGCGTGCGCCAGCAGGTGATGACCGAGGACCACCGGCTGAGCGTGCTGCAGGTGGGTGCGGCCCGGCATCGGCGCCTCGACGTACTGCGCAGCCCGGTCGGCGAGCATCAATGCCAGGTCGGCGACCAGACCGGCGATGACACCGGCGTGGTCACGCAGGTAGCCCCGAAAGAGGGCGGCGATCTGGTCGTTGCGGGACCGCCCGGCACGTAAGCGCCCACCGACACCAGGGCCGACGATCTCGACGAGCCCGCGCTCGAGGGCGGAGTGGACGTCCTCGTCGGCGGGGGAAGGGGCGAACTCCCCCCTCTTGACCGCGGCATCGAGCCGTTTCAATCCGGTCAACAGCGTGGCGTACTCGTCATCGGTGAGCAGGCCCGCGGTCGCCAACGCCCGTGCGTGCGCACGTGAGCCGGCAATGTCGTGCGCCGCCAGCCGCCAGTCGAAGTGCGTCGATCGGCTCAGGGCGGCCAGCTCAGGTGATGGGCCGCTGGCGAATCGGGCTCCCCACAGCCGGTTCTCGCTGGTCTCCCCGCTCACCGGACACCTGCCGCGCACCGAATCAACACGCGGAACAGCCGAAGACGGTGCGAGCGGGGTGTTCTGTCGGTCATGGGGTGGTCGGTCCGCTGACCGCCTCGCCCACCCTCTGGTCACGGCGGGCGGCGATCCTGCTCGGCAGCCCCCACAGCTCGACGAACCCCTTCGCCAGCGACTGGTCAAAGGAGTCGCCCTCGTCGTACGTCGCCAGGTTGAAGTCGTACAGGCTGGTGGCGGACCGGCGCCCGGTCGCGACCGCCTTGCCTGCATGCAGGGTGAGCCGGATGTCGCCGGACACGTGCTGCTGAGACGAGTCGACGAAGGCGTCGAGCGTGCGCTTCAACGGCGAGAACCACTGACCGTCGTACACGAGCTCGCTCCAGCGCTGTTCGACGCCCTTCTTGAAGCGGCCGAGCTCGCGTTCGACGGTGACGCTCTCGAGCTCACGGTGTGCCTCGATCAGCACGAGCGCGCCGGGCGACTCGTAGACCTCGCGGCTCTTGATGCCGACGAGCCGGTCCTCGATGAGGTCGAGCCGGCCGACGCCTTGGGCGCCGCCGCGCCGGTTCAGCTGCTCGATGGCCTGGAGCATGGTGACGTGTTGTCCGTCGACTGCGACCGGCACCCCGTTGTCGAACGAGATGACGACCTCGTCGGCGTCGCGCGGGGTCGCCGGGTTGTCGGTGTAGGCGTAGACGTCCTCGATCGGAGCGTTCCAGATGTCCTCGAGGAAGCCGGTCTCGACCGCGCGGCCCCAGACGTTCTGGTCGATCGAGTACGGAGACTGCTTGTTGACGTCGATCGGGAGGTTGTGGTCCTCGGCGTACTCGATCGCCTTCTCCCGGGTCCAGGCGTAGTCGCGGACCGGTGCGATGACCGACAGGTGGGGAGCGAGCGCGGCGATGCCGACCTCGAACCGGACCTGGTCGTTGCCCTTGCCGGTGCAGCCGTGGCTGACGATGGTGGCGCCCTGCTCGCCGGCGGCCCGCACGAGGTGCTGGGCGATGAGCGGGCGTGACAGCGCCGACACGAGGGGGTACCGATCCATGTACAACGCGTTCGCGCGCAGTGCAGGCAGACAGAACTTCTCGGCGAACTCGTCTCGTGCGTCCACGACGACCGCCTCGACCGCCCCACATGCCAACGCGCGCTTGCGGATCGTGTCGAGGTCCTCACCGCCCTGGCCGACGTCGACGGCGACGGCGATCACCTCCGCGCCGGTCTGGTCCGCCAGCCAGCCGATGGCGACAGACGTGTCGAGACCGCCCGAGTAGGCGAGAACGATCCGGTCCTGGCTCCCGGTCACGGTGCGGGGGGTGGTCACCGTGCCGGGGGTGGTCAAGGTGCTAGGGGTGGTCACGGTGGTGGGGGTGGTCACGGTGCTAGGGGTGGTCGCGGTGCTAGGGGTGGTCACGGTAGCTCCAAAAATGTTGTCAGTCGGGATCAGGATTCGCCGCTGGCCTCGGCGAGAGAGTGGAATTTGGCGACGAGCGCGTCGCCACCGTCGCGATGGCGGCTGACCACGAGAATGGTGTCGTCGCCGGCGATGCAGCCGAGCACCGCGCTGAGCTCCGCACGGTCGAGGGCCGAGGCGAGGAACTGGGCGGCACCCGGCGGGGTTCGTAGCACCACCAGGTTCGCCGACACCTCGGCGCTGACCATCAGGTCGCCGCAGAGCTTGGCGAGACGGTGCTCCGCAGCCGCCGAGTCCGTCGCGGAGCGTGGGGTGCGGTCGCCGCCCTCCCCCGGCACTGCGTAGACC
>JACCVZ010000261.1 GCA_013697905.1 Nocardioidaceae bacterium | reverse complement strand
TGCAGTTCAGCATGCCTGGCACGCCGGTTGTCAGGTACGGCGAGGAGATCGGGATGGCTGAGAACCTGGCGCTGTCCGGGCGCAACGCGATCCGCACGCCTATGCAGTGGGACGACGGCCCGGCCGGAGGGTTCTCCACATCCACCGACGAGGGTCTGGGGCTGCTGGCCAACACCCGAGGCAGCTATGGCTCGCGGCGGGTCAACGTGCGGGCGCAGCAGCGCGACCCCGACTCGCTGCTGCGGTGGTTCGAGCAGCTCATCTCAACGCTGCGGGAGTGCCCCGAGATCGGTGTCGGCGACTGCACGGTTCTCGACGTGCCGTTGCCGCGATCCGTGCTGGCCCACCGCCTCGATGCACCCGAGGGCGCCATCTTGCTCCTGCACAACCTCGCCGACGCTGCAGTCACCGTCGACATCGGCAAGCTCGACGGCATGGCGGGTCGACCGTTCGAGATCATCTCGGACGAGCCGTACGAGCGTCCGACCACACGACTCACCGGTCTGCAGCTTCGCGGCTGGGGCTATCGCTGGATAAGGCTCCGCCGCAGCAACTCGACGTAGCCGGCGACACCACGTCGAACCGTTGTCAGGCAATGCTGCCCCAGCCTGCTTGGCCGTCCGTGCAAGGTCGACGTCGGCTGAGACCCGACGGCTGGGTCGACGAGGTCAGCCCAAGCCCAGATAGCTCTCCTGGACGCGTTGGTCGGTGAGCAGGTCCTGAGCCTTCCCGGACAGCGCGATGCGGCCGGTCTCGAGCACGTACGCGCGTGCCGCCACCCGCAGCGCCGCGTCCACGTCCTGCTCCACCAGCAGCACCGACGTGCCGGACGCCGCGATGTCGGGCAACCGCTCGATGATCTCGTCGACGACAACCGGCGCCAGGCCCAGTGACAGCTCGTCGATCATCATCAGCTCCGGCCGACTCATCAGTCCGCGAGCGATGGCACACATCTGCTGCTCACCGCCGGACATGCTGCCGGCGACCTGGTCCAGCCGGGTGGTCAGCCCTGGGAACAGCTCGAGCACCGGCTCGAGGTCCGTGTGCTTGCCGCGCCAGCCACCGAGTCGTAGGTTGTCGCGGACGCTGAGGCCCGGGAAGAGCCGTCGACCCTCTGGCACGTGCGAGATGCCGAGCTCGACGACCTGCTCGACCGACCGACCGTTGACCAGATCGCCGCGGAACGTCACCGTTCCCGACGACACCGGCACCATTCCGGAGAGCACCCGCAACAGAGTCGTCTTGCCTGCCCCGTTCGGTCCGACCAGGGACACGATCTCGCGTTCGTCGACGCGGAGCTCGATGTCCCAGAGCACCTGGACCCGTCCGTACCCGGCGGACGCTCCCGACACCTCAAGCACCTGATTCTCCTTCGTGGCGCTCGGCATACCTCTTGCCAAGGTAGGCCTCGATCACCCGCGGGTCCGACAACACCTCGTCGGGCTCGCCGGACGTGAGCACACGTCCCTGGTGGATGACGAGGACCCGGTCGCTGACCTCCCGGATCGCCTTCATCACGTGCTCGACGACGAGGATGGTCAGGCCCCGGTCTCGCAGTCGTCGGATCAGGTCCAGGCCCGGCTGGATCTCGTTGTCGCGCAACCCAGCCATCACCTCATCGAGGAGCAGCAGCTCCGGATCGAGCGCCAGCGCCTTGGCCAGCTCGAGCCGCCGGGCGTCCGCGGTGGACAGCTCCGCCGGCCCCCGGTCGCGGGCACCTTCCAGACCGACGTCGTCGAGCACCTCGTCAGCTCGCACCAGCGCTCGCGCCATCGTGACCGCGTGATTCGGGCCGTACAGGACTCCGACAGCGACGTTCTCCCGCACCGTCATCCCGCGGAAGGGTTTGACGATCTGGAACGTGCGAGCCACCCGGGCCTGCGCAAGGGTCCAGGGCTTGGCGCCGGTCATGTCCTTGCCGTGCACGAGCACGGTCCCGGACGAGGGCTTGACGTGTCCGGTGACGAGGTTGATGAACGTGCTCTTGCCGGCACCGTTCGGGCCGATCACGCCGAGGATCTCCCCTTGCGGAACGCTGAACGACACGTCGGCGACTGCCTCGAGGCCGCCGAACCGTCGGGTCAGCCCCCGGGTCTCGAGCACTGGCGGCGTACTCACAGCCGATACCTCCGGACGTTCGCGAGCAGGGAGTAGTCGCCGCTGCGCCGGGCTTCGCGCACGTAGTTGACAAACCCTTGGGGCAGGAAGACCACCGCGACGATGATGATCGCACCGAGGATGAACGTGTGCGCCTCGGTGTAGCTGTGCCGCAGGTACTCCGACAGGTACTGCAGTCCCACCGCACCGAGCAGCGGTCCCAGCACGGTGCCGCTGCCGCCGATCACGACCATCACCACCATCAGCACGGTGAGCTCGACGTCGAACAGCCGGTCAGGGAAGATCACCACCTGCTGGAACGCGTAGCAGGCTCCGACCAGACCGGTCAACATGCCCGAGATCGAGAAGGCGAGCACCTTCGCCCGGGTGGTGTTGATGCCCATCGCCCCGGCGGCGTCCTCGTCTTGGTGGATGGCGCGCAGCGCGAACCCGAACCGGTTGCGCGAGATCACCAACGCGACCACCAGGGACAAGGCGGCGATGCCCAAGAACAGCAGGTAGAAGCCGTCGTTGCCGAGGTACGCCGTCGTCGCGTCCTCACCCACCGTTGGGACCGTGATGCCGGCGCCTCCGCCGGTGAGCGCCGGGACGTTCGTAACGACCTCACGCATGCCCTCGGCGACACCCAGTGTGGCGATCGCGAAGTAGTGGCCCTTGAGCCGCAGCAGCGGCAGCCCGATGACCGCACCGAACAGTGCCGCGCCGACACCGCTGAGCGGGAGCGCCAGCCAGAAGCTGAGATGCCAGTGGACCATGGTGACGGCGGTGGCATACCCGCCGATGCCGAAGAAGACGACCTGGCCGAAGCAGGCGTACCCGGTGAAGCCGCCGATCACGTTCCAGGCCTGAGCCAGCGCCACGAACATGAAGATCGCCGTGACCGTGCGCTCCTGGCCGATGTACAGCTGGCTCTGCAGGCCCAGCATCGCCGCCATCAGCAGCGCCAGCAGCCCCCACGGCAGCATCCTCTGCCAGTCGAGCCGAGACCCGGTGGCCTGCCGGTCGAACGACGGTTCGGCCTCCGTGACGGTGCTCATCAGACCTCCACCCGTGCTGCGTAGTAGGCCCGCCCGACGAGACCTGAGGGTCGTACGACAAGAACCACCACGAGGACCAGGAACGCCATCGCGTTGACCCAGGTCCCGGACAGGTAGAGGCCGGCCCAGGACTCGACGAGCCCGATCAGCAGGCCACCGAGCAGGGCGCCGTACATGTTCCCGAGACCGCCCAGGACGGCGATCACGAAGGACAGCAGCGTGAAGCTGCCGGCGGCGGCCGGGCTGAACGTGTCAACCGTGCCGACCATCGTGCCCGCGATCGCGGCGAGTGCGGCGGAGAGCCCGAACGTCAACGAGTACACGTGCCTGGCCGGGATCCCCATCAGCCGCGCAGCGCCGCGGTCCATCCCGGTCGCGAGGATCGCCAGGCCTATGCGGGTTCGGTTGACCAGGGCGACTAGCGCCACCGTGACGAGGACCGCGATGCCGAACGCAATCAGGCGTCCGAGCGGCACCCTCACACTGCCCATGCTGAGGCTTGTGCTGGCGTAGCCGGTCGAGATGCTGCGGTAGTTCGCCGAGAAGATGATGTTCATGCCTTGGACGATGAGCAGCGACAAGCCGAACGTCAGCAGCAGCGTGATGAAGATCGGGGCGTTCACGACCAGGTTGATCAGCCATCGCTGGATGGCGTAGCCGAGGACGAACATCACCGCTGCGGCGGCGAACATGCCCAGCAGCGGGTCGATTCCGGCATGGACTTGCAGCTCCCAGCCGAGGTAGGCGCCCATGATCACGAACGAGCCGTGTGCGAGGTTGACGACGTTCATCACCCCCCAGACCAGGGAGAAACCGACGGCGACGAGTGCCAGCAGCCCACCCTGGAGAAGCCCGTAGACCGTGGCCTGCAGAAACGCGCTCATCAGGCTCGGGCGGCTAGCTCGTGCCCGGCCACACCAAGGACGCCTCCGCGGACTCCTTCGGCCAGACCGTGACGACCTTGCCGTGCTGGACTTGGATCACCGACATCGGCTTGTAGATGTTCTGCCCGGTCTCGTCGAACTTGATGGTCCCGAAGAACGACTCCGTATCCAGCGCGGCAAGAGAGTCACGGACGTCGTCCGCGTCAGTCGAGCCGGCATCCTCGACCGCCAGCACCATGGCCAGGCAGGCTGCGCTCGCCTCCGCGTCGTGGTAGTCGGCGGGATGCCCGTACTCCTTCTCGATGTCGGCTGCGTAGTCCTTCGCGGTCCCGAAGTACTTGTCCTCACCTTTGGTCGTCTCCGTCCACTGGCTGGAGCCCAGCACGCCCTCGGCCAGCGACCCGAGCGTCTTCGCGAAGTCGGGGGTCGGAGGTGCGACGGTCTCGCCGAACGCCTGAGGATTGAGACCGAGCTCGTGGGACTGCTTGACGATCGCCACCCCCTCCTCGAGGTGGACCGTGCCGATCACCACGTCCGGGTGGTCGGACGTGACGTGGGTGATGGCCGAGCTGACGTCGGTGCTGCCTTCGGGGAAGTACTCCACCGGGATCACCTCATAGCCGAGCTTCTCCGCCTCGTCCATGCCGCCTTTCGCGCCGGTCTTGGAGAAGCCGTCGTCAGCGGAGAGGAACGCGATGGTCTCCGGCTTGGGGCTCGCCAGCTCGTCGATCGCCTTGATCATGGAGGCGGCGTACTCGGTCGCGGGTGAGAGGACCGCGAACGTGCGTTCGTAGCCCTGGGCGAAGATCTCGTTGTCGGCACCGGCGGAGTCCGCCATCACCTGGCCGTTGCGCTCGATGACCGCTGCCTGGGACTGGGTGTTGGCCGACCCGTAGGAGCTGAGAATCAGTTTGACGCCGTCGTCGTTGAACTGGTCGACGAGCTGGGCGGCGACGTCGGGCTCGGACGTGTCGTCTTGGAACTTGATATCGAGCGTGAGCTTGTCACCACCGACGTCCACACCACCGGTGGCGTTCACCTTCTTCTCGCAGAGCTGATAGCCCTCCTTGGTGAGCGCGCCCTCCCGAGCCAGCGCACCGGTAAGGGACATTGCGGCCCCCAGCGTGAGGGTGCCGGACTCGGTGGAGTCACCCGACGAACCCTTGGAGCCACATGCCGCCAGGAGCAGGGCTGCTGTCGTCGCGGCGGCGAGCGTTGCCGTTGCCGTTGCCTTGGACCTCATCGGGTCACCTCTCAGGTGCGATCGATCCCCCGGGTGTGGGTAGGTGTCTTCGCACCATAACGTCATAGCGGGGCCGGTGCATCGGCCAGGCCGTACCGACCGCGCCGCTCGGAGCTCAGCGACGGTTGGTTGCGGTCGGCAGGCTCAGTGCGACAACACCGCCCACTACCACCAGGACGAGGACCGTGGCGACCTCGCCCGACCATCCGAACCGGGTGAAGAAGAGGCCGCTCACGTACCCGACGACGCCGGAGCCCAGGTGGTAGCCGAACAGGTACAGTGCCGAGGCCTGGGCGCGCTGCTCCGCCGCCCACGTCCCGACGAAGCCACTGGCGACGGCGTGGGTGCCGAAGAAGCCGAAGACCAGCAGGGCTGTGGCCGCGAGCACGACGGGGAGCACGTCGACGAGTGATCCGGCGGCACCCACGGCCATGATCGCGAAGCCCAGCAGCATCACGCCGCGCCGGCTCCGCACGTCGGCCAGCCGGCCCATCCAGTTCGCGCTGACGGTCCCGAACAGGTAGAACGCGAAGATCAGCGAGATCACCACGGCGCCGAGCCCGAACGGCGGCGCGGCGAGTCGGTACTGGAGGTAGTTGTAGTACGACACCAGGCTGCCCATGATGACGAAGCCGCACAGCGCGAGCTTGAGGACCACCGGGTCCCGCAGCGGATGCCGGATCAGTGCGATCCGGGTGCCGAGTCCCCCCGGCGAGGCCACGAAGTTGCGCGAGGACGGCAGCCGCGCCGCCACCCAAATCGCCGCAACCAGGCACACGACCGCCACCGTGGCCATGGCCAGCCGCCAGGAGCCGAGGCCGGCCAGCAGACCACCGGTCAACCGACCGGTCATCCCGCCGAGACCGGTCCCGCTCACGTACATGCCCATCGCGGTGCCGAGGCCGGACGGGTGAAACTCTTCGGCCACGTAGGCCATCGCGACCGCCGGGAAGCCGGCCAGCGTGATGCCCGTCAGCACCCGCAGGGTGAGCAGCACGGGGAAGCTCGGGCTCGCCGCCGCCGCGAGGGTCAACGCCGCAGCGCCGATCAGCGAGCCGACCAGGAGCCGCCGTCGGCCGTGTCCCTCCGACCACGACGCCATCACGACCAGCATCACCGCGAGCGGCAACGTTGTCAGGGAGAGGGTCAGGCTGGCGACGGCGGGCGAGACCCCGAAGTCCTCACTGACGGCAGGCATGGTGCCCTGGGCGACGTACAGGATCGCGAACGTCATGAACCCGGCGACGAAGAGCACCGCGCTCGTCCGGCGGTATTCCGGGCTGCCCTTGCGGAGCAGTGTGTCCGACGCGGTCACTGGCGCAGACGCAGGTCTCGCTCGACGAGCTGCCGCGCGATCAGGTTGCGCTGGATCTCGTTGGTGCCTTCGCCCACGATCATCAGTGGCGCGTCACGGAAGTAGCGTTCGACGTCGTACTCGGTGGAGTACCCGTAGCCGCCGTGGACCCGTATCGCGTCCAGCGTCACCTGCATGGCGGTTTCGGACGCAAAAAGCTTGGCCATCCCCGCCTCCAGGTCCGCCCGCTCGCCGGCGTCGACACGCTCGGCGGCCGCAAGCGTCAGCAGCCGAGCCGCCTGCAGCGTGGTGGCCATGTCGGCGAGGTAGTTACCGATCGACTGGTGCTGCCAGATGGGCTTGCCGAAGGCCTCTCGCTGCTCGGCGTACCGCAAGGCGTCCTCGTACGCCGCTCGACCGACCCCCACCGCGCGCGCGGCGACGTTGATCCGTCCCACCTCGAGGCCCCGCATCATCTGGGCGAAGCCGTGCCCTTCCTCGCCGCCGAGAAGGGCGCCGGTCGGGACCCGGACGTCGCCGAAGACGACCTCACAGCTCTCCACACCCCGGTAGCCGAGCTTGCCGAGGTCGCGCGACACGGTGTACCCGTGACCCGGTTCCACGAGCAGGATGCTGATGCCGCGATGACGTGGCTCAGCCTCGGGGTCGGTCTTGCATAGCAGGGCGATCAGGCCCGACCTGCGAGCGTTGGTGATCCACATCTTGGCGCCGGACACGACGTAGGCGTCCCCGTCGCGCCGCGCCGTCGTACGCATCGCCTGGAGATCGGATCCGCCACCGGCCTCGGTGAGTGCCATCGTGGCGCGGACCGAGCCGTCGGCCATGGCCGGCAGGTAGCGCTGTCGCTGGTCGTCGGTGCCGAAGGCGGTCAGCAGGTGCGCCACCACGGTGTGACCGCCGACCGCGCCGGCCAGGCTCATCCAGCCGCGGGCGAGCTCCTCGGTGACCAGGGCGTAGCAGACGGTCGACACCGACCCTTCACCGTACGGCGGCGGGACCGCCAGACCGAAGCAACCCAGCTCCTTCATCTGGTCGATCAGTTTCTCTGGGTAGCTGCCCGCCTGTTCGAGCTCGCGAACGACCGGTCGGACGTCACGGTCGACGTACTCAGCGACGACCTCCACGACCGCCTGCTCCTCGGCGGTGAGTCGTCCGGGCACGGCGCGACACCTCCTGGTTCGAAGTGTAGGCAGCGGACCATCCATCGGCATCTGGGCAGGGGGCTCACTCTCGCGTGGGGCTGTCTAGAACGGGACAGACGTCGTCAGCAACCCATCGGCGGTGCCTCGACCAGACACCACCCGGCAGAACTGCAGGGCGTCCATCGTCAGGTGCGGCGCAGCCGCGGTGTCACCGTGCTGCCAGTGACCGCCGGCAGGTCCGGTGAGGTCGAGGACGTAAGGGCTCGCGTGCCGGTCAGCCCATTCGCGCACGACGTCGTCCACCAAGACACCTTCGTGGTCGGCGGTGGGGGTCACCGAGACACCGGTGGCCTCAGCGATGTCGATACGGTGCATGAACGGGTCGCGGGTCAAGATGACGTCGAACAGGAAGCCGAACGTCCAGGCTTCCTGGTGACCGCCGACGTCTTGCAGCCCCGGCATCGTGCGGTTGCGGACCAATGCCGGCGTACGACGTCGGGCGGTGGCCGCCTTGGGTCCGACCCTTCGCATTGCCTCGACGACCTCGGCTTCGGTCAGCGCGGCGTTCTTCTCCACCTGGACGGCTGTGAGCGCATCGATCAACAGGCCGCCCTCGGCCTTGGCGCGCCTGCTGGACGCCACCTGCTGGCGCACGGTCTCACGGATGCTGGCCGCCATCTGGGCCATACCCACGACATGCCCGGCGAGGCTGCGCACGTCCCATCCAGGGCAGTCGGTCGGGAGCCGCCACTGCTCGTCGGTGAGCTGGGTCAGGACAGCTGCCACCTTGTCGTACTCGGTGGCGGCGAGCCGCATGGCAATGCCGCGCCCTAACGCGGGGCGGCGTGGCGCTTGTTTCGTTGAGGAGTGCAGTTCAGTGACCATGACGGTTTCCTTTGTGTGGTGGTGATTCAGTGGTTCAGGCTGTCGACGTACATGTCGATGGCGTGGTCGAGGAGCCGGCGCCAGCGGTCGCCTCCGGGGTCGTTGGCGAGTTGCGCGTCGATGAGGCCGCCGACGATCGCTGTGTAGAGGTCGATGTCCTCCAAGCGCGTGACCCCAAATGTCGCAAGCCGGTCACGGAGCTCGTCGAGCACGGCAACGGCGGGGGCATAGGACTCGGGGGACGGCTCGAACCCAGGGATGGTGCGCTGGTTCATCAGCTGGAAGCGAGCGAGATCGACCACGCAGAAGTCGAAGAACGTGGCAGCGTACAAATGCATGGCGTCTCGAAGCGACTGAGGCGGGTGCTTGGCTTCGGCTTCGCGGCCGGCGCGCCCGCATTCGGTCCATGCGTCGGCGAACATCGCGTCATAGATCGCGTGTTTGGACGCGAAATGTGAGTACAACGACGGGGCACGCATCCCGACCCGCTCCGCGACGGCACGCAACGTCACCTGAGCAAGACCTTCGTCTCGGGCGACCTCCCAGGCCGCGTCGACGATCTCGCGGCGGGTGGCCTCACGCCGTTCGGTTTGCCTATTACGACTAGGAGTGCCTAACATGATTAGGAGGATGCTCTCCCTGTCGACACATGTCAACAGACGCGAGGCGCTATCGACGGCGCCAAGGCTGAAGATTCGGCTGTGGACATCGGCCGAGCCGGTCTTGTCACTGGGCAAGGGACGGCATGCACGACGATATCTCTCACCTGCTGCCTCCCGAGGAGCAGCCGTCGGGCAAGCCCGTCAAGATCGTGTCAGCTGCGCTTCTGCGTGGTGCGCTTCGTCGGGCTGCGCTTCGCAGGACTCTTGGCAGCGGTCCGGTTAGCGGTACTGCTCTTTGCGGTGCTTGTCTTCGCGGTGTTCCGGCTGCCGGTGCTGGGGCTTCGGCTGGTCTTCTTCGCCGTACTCCGTTTGGCCGCGGAGTTCGTTGTGGCGCTGGCGCGCTTGGTCACAGCCTTGCGAGTGGTTGCGCCTCGAGAGCCGGAAGTAGTCTTCTTTGCGGCGCTCTTGTTGGCCGTGCTGCTGGACGTGCACGATCGCGTGCTCTTCGCAGGGACAGTTTCACCGGCCGTCCGGATGGCGTCCTCGGCGTTTCCAGCGTGAAGCTGGTCAGTTGCATCCTGCGTCGTCTCAGCCGCTTGCAGCTCGACCAGCTTGGCCAGGTGTTTGGCCGCCAAGTCCTGGTTGCGGGCAAGGTCCTTCTCGGCGCTGCGCCGCTCCTTGAGCGCGGACTTCTTGAGCTCCAGCGCCTCTGTGGCCTCTTTCGACAACTGCTTGGCGGTCTTGTTTGCTTTCGCGAGGGAGTCCTTGAGTCCGCGATGCCGTTTCTGCGCTTGGTCGTCAGCCTTGGCTGCCGCAGCGAGCCGGTCCTGATGCATCTGTACCGCTGCGGCAGCACGTTCGGCCTTTCCGCGCCGTCTCTCCACCTTCTGCTTCATCTGATCGCTGCCGTTCGCCATCACGCTGCCTCCTGAGGTCAAGGGCGGCGCCCGTTGGAAATGCGCCTGACTTGTTTGTACCCGTTGTCACGACCTCCACTCGCCACGCAACTGAGCGTGCAGACCGACCCCAACGCGGGGACACGTTGTGACTTTTACGAGCAGCGGCTCTGCCTGATGACTCATCGGTCGCGGTGTGCCGTCATGAGCGCGTCGCGTGTCGCGGGATCGAGGTAGCGCACGGCCCCGCGGATCGTCACACCGGAAACACGAGAGACGCGCGGCCCGAGGAACTCGGCCACAGCCTGTGGTTGCTGCTTGCCAGCCTCCCGCAATACCCAGCCGATCGCCTTGCGAATGAAGAACTCGCGCTCGTCGAGCATCGCGTCGGCCAGGTCGCAGAAGCGAGCCCACCCCTCGAAGTCCCCTTTGCGGCCGAGCGTCTTGAGGTGGGCGA
>JACCVZ010000248.1 GCA_013697905.1 Nocardioidaceae bacterium | reverse complement strand
AGGCTCCTCCAGACCGACCCTTCGATTACTGCTTAGGCAGCAAGAGCGAAGTGAGTGCGCTTTGCATTGGCACTTATTGGTTTCCAGGGATCGTTGACGAGATGACCCTGGGTCCTCGGCTCGCTTCACATGATTCGAACGACCAAAGTCGAAACCGTTCAGCCCCTCTTGAGTTGTGCCCTATAGGTTACCTGTTTCAACTGACCGACCACACCGAGATTCCTCGAGCGCGCCGTTACGCCTGCTCGAGCAACCACTCGAACAGCTCAGCCAGCTTGGAGTCCATACTCAGGTGCCCCTCCTCGGGACACAGCCACGACGTGATCCGATCGGAGCGGGCAGCCAGCCACTCACCATGCGCGACGGGCACCATCAGGTCCATGCCGCCTTGCAGCACGAGCACGGGTACGTCGATCCCGTCGACGTCAAAGCCCCATGGCTTGGCGAAGGCAAGGTCGTCATCGGTCCAGCCATCGATGCCGTCACGGAGCCCGTGAGTCATCGAGGCGAGCGCTGCGACTGCTCTGTCGCCTGTCAGGACTCGGCGGTCGACAGGTGGTAGCAGACTTTCCATCGACTGATGGAGGCTCTCCGGGGTGGTGGAGAGGACTTCTCGGCGTGCCTTCTCCAGGTAGGCACGAAGCGGAGCTTCCCCCTCGATGGCAGCACTGAACTCATTGAGGTTGTGCTGCCCCATCCCGGCAAGAAAATCCAGGCCGTTCGCATCGAACGGTGCCACCGAGGCCACCGACGCAGCGGCGATCATCCGGGGACCCAGGAGTGCTGCGCAGGCCAACACATGCGGTCCGCCACCCGAGTTGCCCCACGTACGGAACCGGTCGACGCCACAGGTGTCTGCGAGGACCGCAATGTCTGCGGCAACGTCGGCCACTCGACGTTTCGGATTCCGGCTCGAGCCGCCATATCCAGCCCGGTCGTAGCTCACCACACGGATGCCCTTCTGCGCGGCGACCTCGGCGGTCCTGCCCGAGATGACACCTGAGGTGGGGGTGCCGTGGTGGAAGATGCATAGTGTGCCGGACGGGTCACCGGCCTCAAAGGCGTGCAAAGTGCGGCCATCGGGCAGGGTGACGTCGAATTCGCGTGCTTCGGCAATGGCGGAAGTCATGGACGGACTGTAGACGAGCCGCCGCAGCAGCCCGAACTGGCGGGAGAACCTCGACGTCTCTGCGGTCCAGGCGCAAGGGCGGACAGGTCGCCGGTCAGAAGCCTTTGGCCTGCCGACCGAGCTCACGCGTCGCCTCACGTTGGGCGTCGCGGGTGGCTATCGACTGCCGCTTGTCGTAGTGCTTCTTGCCCTTGGCGAGCGCAATCTCGACCTTGACCCTGCCGTCCTTGAAGTAGAGCGAGAGCGGCACGATCGTCAGCCCGCGCTCGTTGACGCGACGTTCCATCTTGGTGATCTCGTGCCGGTTCAGCAGCAGCTTGCGCTTGCGACGTGGCGCATGATTGTTCCACGTTCCCTGAAGATACTCCGGGATGTGTGCGCCTTGCAGCCAGACCTCGCCCTCGCTGATCTCGGCAAAACCGTCGACGAGTGAAGCACGACCGGCACGCAACGACTTCACCTCGGTCCCGGTCAGCACGAGTCCCGCTTCGTAGGTGTCTTCGATGAAGTAGTCGTAGCGCGCCTTCTTGTTCTGCGCGATCAGCTTGCGCCCGCCCTCCTTCACCATGGGGCCATCATCGCCCACCGAGCAAGCGGGCGCGAAATCAATTCGGCGTCACCCGAGACCGCTGAGTCAACGTCCGGGCTAGAGCCAGCCGACGGGGTCGGACGTATTGCCGTTCACGTAGACCATGAAGTGCATGTGACACCCGGTCGAATACCCGGTGGTGCCGGAGTACCCAAGGAGCTGTCCTCGCTGGACATACTGACCCGGCCCTGCCACGAACGACGTCATGTGGTTGTACGAAGTCGACAGGCTCACGCCATGCACATAGCCGTGGTCGATGATGATCCGGTTCCCGTATCCGGCGTTGTAGTACTCCGAGAGAATCCGGCCGGGCGCAGCGGCGTACACCGGGCTGCCGCAGTCAGCGCGAAAGTCCGTGCCGTCGTGCAACTTGTAGACGTGCAGAATTGGGTGCATCCGCATGCCGTACGGGGAGGTGATGTAGGTGTTGCTGACCGGGTAGTCCAAAAAACCGTCGCTGGTGTTGCTCTTGCTCACGGTCGTAGAGCTGGGAGCCGGACGGTGATGTCTCTTGGCGGCAAGCAGAGCCAACCGCTCACGACGCTGTGCCCTCCGCTCACGCGCCTCGGCGATCTTGCGTAGCTTCTCCTCGACCCGGTCGCGCTCCTTCTGCAGCGTCCTCAGCCGCTCGAGCTCGTGCTTCTTGGCTGCCTGGATCTCCTGCTTCGAGGTTCGCAGCTCTTGGACGCGTGTCGCCACTTGCTCAGTGGCGATCTGAGCCTGCTGCTCCAGGCCCTGCTTCGTCGTCAACGACTCAGCCGCCTCGGTACGCCGAGTCTTGACCTCGTCTTTGGACTCCTCCACGCGCTGCTCGGTCAGCTGCAGCAGCACCTGCTGGGCCTCAAGCTTCTGCACGGCCACGGTCTGCTTGTCCACCACAGTGGTCGCGGCCTGTATCTGGTCGAGAGCTTCCTCGGGTGACGCCGACTGGAATGCGATGTCGAGGTTGAGCGCGGTCGTCTCACCCGACTGATACGAGGTCACGGCGTAGTCCGTGAGCGCCTGGCGCTCCTCGGTGACATTCTGTTGCCCTGCGGTCAAGTCCTCGCGAGCGTCTTCGAGCCGCAGAATCGCCTGACCGAGCGCCTTCTGCATCTGCTGGTCGAAGATCTGCGCCTGCCTGACCTGCTCACGCAGTCCGGCGAGCTCCGTGCGGGCCTGGCCGAGGTCGACGGCGGCGGCATCGACGCGGCGCTTGGCGCTGACCAGCCTGGTCGATATCTCGTCGACGTCGAGCTTACGGTTCTCGATGCGGTTCTCGAGCCGGTTCTTCTGATGGTTCAGGTGGTTGTCATCGTCCGTCGACGGCTCAGCGATCGACGGGCTGGCAAACGCAGCACCCAGCAACGACGCAGTCAACGTCATCGCCACGGTGATGCGGGCCTGCCGGGTGCGTCCGCGGGGGAAGCATCGGACCACGGCGGTAAGTCCTCACCTGGTGGGGAAAGTCATGGCCACTCGACGGTAGCGGTGCAGAGCCAGACATTCACGTATTTGTGCGGTGTTGCGCTGTGTGCGTTCTGCGGTCACGCCCAGCGAGGAGGACCATTGTCAGTCCCCGGTACCGACCACCCCTACACCTTGAGGTACTTCCGGGTCATCAAGAGGGTCGGAAGCACGGCCAGGAGCAGGGCTATCCCCAGCACCGCGGTCATCGCGAACATCGCATCGCTCCTCTCGACCCATGGCCAGAGGTGCACGCGGCCGCGGAGCCACGGCACGACCCACACCATCAATGCGACCACCGAGCCGCAGGCCAGTGCAGCGCCGGCGAGCGCGGCAACGACGATCTCGAGCACGAACGGCAGCTGGATGTACATGCTCGATGCACCCACCAGCCGCATGATCCCGATCTCTCTTCGCCGTGCCATCGCCGCCAGCCGGATTGTGTTGGACACCTGGAGGACGGCTGCCAACACCAGCAGAGCAGCCCCTCCGAGCGCCATCCATTTCAACACGTTCAGCGTCTGGTAGACGGGGGCGAGCTGCTGCCGTGGGTTGAAGACGGTCTGTACGCCTTGCAGGTTCTCGACCGAGCTGACCAGCGCACCGGTGTCCTTGGGGTCGTCGAGCGTCACCCAGTACGCCGTCGCCATGTCCGACACCCGGATCTGTTTGGCAATCCCCGTCGGGTTGCCGTCCTCGTCGAGGTTCGTCGCCTGAAAGCCCTCGTACGCCTCCTGACGGGTGCGGTAACGGTACGAGGCGACATAGTCGCTCTTGTCGATGACGTCCTTGACCGACGCCTCCTGCTGGCGGGTCGCCTGCCCGCTGACGCACTGCGGCGACGTGGAGCTCTTGGCGCAAAAGGCGATCTGGACCTCGAGCAGACCACCCAGGTGCGTCTCGATCTTCTCCAGCTGCGCGCGGATGAGCAGCCCCGTTGCCACGAGCGTCAGCGAGATCCAGATCGTCAAGATGACGGCGATCGTCATCGACACGTTGCGCTTGAGCCCGCTGGCGAGCTCAGAGGTGACATATCGCAGTTGCATGGGTTCCCGGTTCTGTTCGAGGTCGCGTCGGCAAGGGTCGAGGGACCGCCGTCAACCGTGGTAGCCGTAGACGCCGCGTGCCTGGTCACGGACGACCTTGCCCGAGTCGAGCTCGATCACCCGCTTGCGCATCTGGTCGACGACGCCGGAGTCGTGCGTGGCCATCATCACCGTCGTGCCGGTGCGGTTGATCCGGTCCAGCAGCTTCATGATGCCGACCGAAGTCGATGGGTCAAGGTTTCCGGTCGGCTCGTCGGCGATCAGGATCATCGGCCGGTTGACGAAGGCGCGCGCGATGGCCACGCGCTGTTGCTCCCCGCCGGACAGCTCGTCGGGCATCCGGTGGCCTTTCCCGCCCAGACCGACCAGCTCAAGCGTCTCAGGGACAACCTTGCGGACCGTGCTCTTGGGTTTTCCGATGACTTGAAGGGCAAACCCGACGTTGTCGGCGACCGTCTTGTTGGGGAGCAGCCGGAAGTCCTGGAAGACAGTGCCGATCTGACGCCGTAACCCTGGCACCTTCCAGCCGGCAAGTCGGTTGACCTCCTTGCCGGCGACGAACACATGGCCTGTCGTCGGGCGGGCTTCGCGCAGGATCAGCCGAAGGAAGGTGGACTTGCCCGAGCCTGACGCGCCCACGAGGAAGACGAACTCGCCCTTCTCGATGTCGACGTCGACGTCGTCGAGGGCGGGACGCGTCTGACCGTCATAGGACTTGCTTACCTTCTCGAACCGGATCACTGGCCAGATTCTAGGCGAATGCGCCGGGGCGGCCCCGGAGGCCGCCCCGGGCGAGCCTCCACAGCTGACGGGTCTGGGGTGGGGACCGTCCGACCCGCTTCGGTCAGCTCAGGCGCGCAAGGCCTCGGCAGCCTCGAGTCGCATGCCCTCGAGCGCCTCGATCTGGACAGCCGCCCGTTGTTCGAGCTCATCGAGATCCGCGGCAGAGATGCGCGGGTCTGTGTCGGCGAGCCGGTGCAGCAGCCGCCACAGACAGAGCTTGCCCTCTACTCCCACCCGGAGGGACTCGAGCTCGACCACGTCGCTGAGCGGCGACCGGTGCACCCATGTGCCGTTCGGCTTGAGCCGGCCAACCTTCTCCGCCGCCCAGCCTGCCGCGATCCGATGCTTCTGGGCAGGGATGCTAAGTGTTTTCATCAGCCGCAGCAGACTGACGCGATCCTCCTCTACGTCGTCGGCGAGCCGGGACAGTTCCGTCCGCCGCTGCCGATCGAGCTGGCCCTTCGCTGAGCGGCGAGCCAGCTCCACACCGACTGAGGCACCTGTGAGATGGTCGTTCAGGTAGATCCCCAACAGCTCGTGAGGTGAGGGGTTCGACGTCGGCAGGTTCATGTCCGTGCCTTACCCGTCTCGGGACAGGTCGAAACGGCTCGCTCTGCGCTCGACGCCGTCATGTCACCACGGCCGACCGCCGCCATCGGATACCGGCCTCGACGAAGCCGTCGATGTCACCGTCGAGGACGGTCGACGGGTTGCCCTCCTCGTAGTCCGTCCGCAGGTCCTTGACCATCTGGTAGGGATTGAGGACGTAGGACCGCATCTGGTCACCCCACGACGCCATCACATCGCCACGGATCTCGTCGAGGGTGGCCTTCTCCTCGGCCCGCGTAATAGCGAGCAGTCGCGCCTTCAAGATGACCATTGCGGTGTTCTTGTTCTGCAGCTGGCTCTTCTCGTTCTGCACCGCGACCACGAGACCGGTCGGGAGGTGGGTGAGCCGCACCGCGGAGTCGGTGGTGTTCACGCTCTGCCCGCCAGGACCCGACGAACGGTAGACGTCGACCTTGATCTCCTCCTCGGGGATGTCCATCTCGTCGGTCTGCTCGAGCACGGGAACGACCTCGACGGCAGCGAACGAGGTCTGGCGGCGGCCTTGGTTGTCGAACGGCGAGATCCGCACCAGCCGATGAGTGCCCTGCTCGACGCTCAACGTGCCGAAGGCGTACGGCGCCCTGACCGCGAAGGTCGCAGACTTGATGCCGGCCTCCTCGGCGTACGACGTGTCGTAGACCTCGGTCGGGTACTTGTGCCGCTCGGCCCAGCGCAGGTACATCCGCATCAGCATCTCTGCCCAGTCGGCAGCATCGACGCCACCAGCGCCGGACCGGATCGTCACGAGCGCGTCGCGCTCGTCGTACTCGCCCGACAGCAACGTGCGGACCTCGAGTGCCTCGATGCTCTTGGTCAGCCGGTCGAGCTCCGAGTCCGCCTCAGCCTGCGAGGCACTGTCGCCCTCCTCGGTGGCGAGTTGAGCCAGCACCTCTGCGTCGTCGAGCCGACTACGCAGGCCGGTGACGCGCTCCAGCTCGGACTGGAGCACCGACAGTCGCCCCGTGACCCGCTGAGCATTGGCCTGGTCGTCCCAGAGGTCGGGGGCGGCGACCTGCTCCCCCAGGTCGGCGATCTCGGCGCGGATCCGGTCGAGATCAAGCACCTGCTCGATGCTCGTCAGCGTCGCGTCCAGCTGCTTGAGACGTTCGGAGAAGTCAGGTCCGGCCACGACGCAAGGCTACGCCGAGGCCTGTTGTCCCCGCGAACCCTGACGTGCATCCTTGCGGTACGCCGGCTCAGTCGTTGGGGGCGGAGTCGTCCCAGTTGCCGTCGAGTCCGGGTCGCTCGAACGAGGCGAAGCCATCGGGCGTGTCGGGACCGGTTTCCCCCGGCTTCAGGGGTCCGGGTCGCTGGCCCGGCTCGGAGCCGGGTCCCGCCGGCTGTTCCCGCCGGTCCTGCGGCGGCGCGTGCGCACCCAGCTCGGGATCGACGTACGTCTGCGCCGGGTCGTCGTCGGGGCGCAACGCGGGGTCGCCTGCTCCGTCCGGGTCGTGAGTACTCTCCGTCACCTGCGCCTCACCCTCCTCGACTCGATGGGTCGTCTGTGTGTGCTCGTGCTGCCCGTCGCCAGGGTCATTCCGGCGGCTTCTGCAAGGGGTGTGCGTGCAGTGCTTGGGCGACCGAGACAAGGTTCGCAGCCATCGCCCGTCCGGTGCTGTGTGCCCAGTCGTGGCCCTCTTCGGTGTCGCCGTACTCCGGTCCCGGTCCTGGGCCGCGGTTCCAGTAGGTCCACGACTGGGGCGGGATCGTGAAGCCGATGTCGACGAGCGCGCCGTTGAGTTCTGAGATGACGTGATGGGCGCCGTCCTCGTTTCCGGTAACAATCACGCCCGCCACCCGGTTGTAGGCTACCGGTCGCTCCTGGTCGTCGGTCTCCGAGATCATGGCGTCCATTCGCTCCAGCGCTCGCTGCGCGAACGACGAGGGGTGTCCGACCCAGGTGGGCGTCGCCACGATCAAGATCTCCGACCCCAGGATCGCCGTATGCACGCGCGGCCACTCATCGCCATCTCCAGCATCCGTCTCGAAGCCGGGAGCGATCGACATGTCGGCGAGCCTGAACACTTCGGTCTCCACACCGTGACCTTTCAGTGCCTCGATGACGACGTCCGCAAGCTGTTGAGTGTTCGAGCCCCCCGATGATGGCTTGAGCGAG
>JACCVZ010000246.1 GCA_013697905.1 Nocardioidaceae bacterium | reverse complement strand
CGACCGTCGTCCGCAGGAAGTCGAGCAGCTGCGTCAGCGTCTCAACCTCCGTGCCCGATTCGGTCGGGCGGACCCGATGCGCGATGGCGACGCCGGGATCGTCGAAGCTCTGCTTGTCCACTCCGCCGTCATGTCCGGCTCACCCACCGACCGACAATCGGTATCACTTAGACGAGCTCTGTTGACCACCACCGACGTCGATAGCGATCCTTTGTCGGACTTGTCGGACAAGAGCGCGCTGCGGGCGAGCCGGCTCAACCGCACACCGCCGGTGGCAGTTGTCCGTGCAGCACCACTGAGAAGAGACTCGATGCCCGTCGGCAGCGAATGCGAGGAGCCGTGGGCCGTGTAATACTGCCGAAGCCGCAGCGCACCCGGACAGCTGGATGCCGCGCAATAACCTGGAGGAAGCCATGCCTGCCAAGGCGCGTACTGCCGACGTCAGCCAGCCGGTCACCGACGACAGCATCAAAGTCCGGCACCTGAGCCACTACCAGTTCTCCTGGACCGCTCAGGGACCTGGGCAAGAAGGAGTGTTCACCTTGCAGCTGGTCCTCGATCAGGGTGCCTGGGAAGAGGTCCTCACAGTCAGCGCCGAGGACGCCGAAGTGCTTCGAGGCCTGCTCGCGCATGGCAGCGACGTCGCCTATGACGTCCAGCGCCGCGTTCTCATGTTCGGCACCACATCCGTCGGCCACCACTAGCAAGGGTCGACGCGGCTACGGCAGGGCCCCCACCCAGCCTGCGCAATCACGCGCGGCTTTGGGAGTTCACGTCATCGGGGCGGCCCACTGCCTGGCACCGATGACATCGGTGTGCCAAGTTCATCAGAAGCTCGGCACGGACAACCCAACTGAAGAGCCGACCGGCACGATCTTGCCAGCGTCGATGTTCTGGTACGTCACCGGCGGCTGCCCACGTCTCTCCGACAGGGTCGACGCCTGGGTGATGACGGGTTTGAGGCCAGCCGCCACGAGGTCGGCGGAAGCGTCTCCCAGACGCTGGCCGCGACATGAGGGAACGATCGTGAATCCTTGCGGCACGACCTGGATGGAGGCGACGAGTTTGCGGACAACGGACTTCTGCGGTGACCGCACGACCATCCAGAACCCGGAGCTCGGGACGATCACAGTCTGCTCGTAGGCCGCATTCGGGCGGGTCAGCCCCGTCCCGAGCACCCTGCGTCCACCGATCTGGTCGATCTGCTGTGGCTGGATGCTGCTGTAGTACATCGCGGTCGAGGTGGGGTTCGTGAAGGTGACGGTCGACGAACGCGGATTGAGGACACATCCACCGCTGTCGACGGCGTCGGGGTAGATCACGCTGTCTGCTATGGCTCCCGCGCATGGCACCGCGTTGTGTTCCCAGTCGCTCGGTACGGCGACGACCACATTCGCGTAACCCACCAGCCGTGTGCCGGCAGGAGCGGCGGGCAGAACCGGGACAGACTCCAGAGTCGCCGGCGCACCGGGTTGCTGCGGCCACCAGCGAGGGGTGACGAAGCTGGCGAACACCAGAACCGCGACTGCACCGGTGACCAGGATGGGCTTGCGCCGGGAGGGGTGCGGATCGATATCCCGGGCGGCGTCCCGGACCCTCGCCACCAGCGGCTCGACATCGTCGTCGCCTCTATGGTGCTCGTGGAGACATGCAGCAACCTCTTCGGCGACTCGGTCGCATGCCTCGGCGTCCGGCTGCCCGGAGATCTGGTCTGCACCCGTCAGCCCCGCCGTCAACGCCACCTGCTCGAGCGCACGGCGGGCGTGGTGCCCGACAAGGGGTGCAGGGGTCTTCAGCATGCGCGCGATGACTCGGTCGTGAAGACCTTCGAACAGCCGCAACACCAGCACCGCCCGCTGTCGCGGCGGGAGGTCGAGCACCGTCTCCCACACGTCGATCACCCGGGGAGGGCCGGCCGTAGCGCCGAACTCGTCGGCGAGCCTGAGCGCCGGTTCTTGCTGCGACCTGGCTCGCCGCCGGGCGGTGCGACCGTACGCCGAGAGGAGGCGCTGTCTTGCAGCCGCCGACGGATCCCGAGAACGAGCGACGGTCGGCCAAACGCGGTACAGGCGCGCGAACGCGTCGACGATGATCTGGTCAGCCTCTCCACGGTCGCCAGTGAGGAGATCGGCCACCTGAGCTAGCCGCTGCACCTGGCTTGCGACGAAGGCTTCGAAGTCGATGGCTGGGTGGGGCGGCATCGTTCCAGGGTGACAGACAGATCGTGACCGGCCCGAGTCACCGCCGAGAAACTCGTGCAGTGGGCATGCTCAGCAAGGAGCCAGGCAGAAGAGAGGCCAGGACTGCGCAACAGCGAAGCCACCACCAGGGTCGCTCCGGGATGCGCTCCTGCCGGTTCACGGCGTCTGGATGGGCCCGATGACGTTGCCGTCGGCGTCCTTCACCGACGCGATGAGCGTGCCGCCGCCCACGTCGCTGACCGCCTGCTGCTCCGTTGCCCCATCGTTGAGGAGTTGCGCGACGCTGTCCCGATGTCGTCAACAAGCGCCTGCGCGCTGAACCGACCATCTCGATCAGAGGGCGGCCAACACGTCGGCGATCCGTCGCACCACGACGCCAGGCGTGTAACGGCCGGCCGCCCGCTGCAAGTCG
>JACCVZ010000244.1 GCA_013697905.1 Nocardioidaceae bacterium | reverse complement strand
TCGCGATGTACTTCCAGCAGTGGTACGAAAAGGACCTGGGTCGGCCGGTGTACGCCGGCGGTGTCGAGCAGTGGCGCAGCTACGACAACCAGTCGCGGCAGCTGTCCGGGCCGCCGGGCGACTACGACCCCCAATCGTTCGCCGACACCAACGTCTATCTGGGGCCGGCGATGATGCTCGACGAGATCCGCAAGCGAGTCGGTGACGCCACGTTCCAGCGGCTGCTCAGCACCTGGGTCAGCGATCACGACAACGGCCACGTCGACCGCGAGATCTTCACCCGCTACGTCAACGAGGAGACCGGACGCGACTTCACCCCGTTGATCGACCGCTGGCTCGACTCTGCTCAGACCCCGCGTCCCAGCTGACCGACGTGTCAGCGGCGCCTAGGCGTCAACGTGTCCGGTTCACCCTGACAAGTCGGCGATACTGGGCGGGTGGCTGACGACCCCCTCGTGGGCGAACCCCCCGTGATCGCTGTGGTGGGGCCGACTGCGGCGGGCAAGAGCGGCCTCGCGGTCGAGCTGGCGCTGGCGCTGGGCGGCGAGATCGTCAGCGGCGACTCGATGCAGATCTACCGCGGCATGGACATCGGCACCGCCAAGCTCAGTGACGGCGAGCGCCGCGGGGTTCCGCACCACCTCCTCGACCTGCTGAACGTCGCAGAGCCGGTGACGGTCGCTGAATTCCAGGGGTGGGCTCGCGAGGCGATCTCCGACTGCCGTCACCGGGGTGGGGCACCGATCGTGACCGGCGGGTCGGCGCTGTACCTGCGGGCAGTCCTGGACGAGTTCGACTTCCCCGGAACCGACGCCGACGTACGCCGACGGCTCGAGGCCGAGCTCGCCGAGGTCGGCTCTGCTGTGCTACACGAGCGGCTGCACGCCGTCGACCCCCAGGCAGCGGGCACGATCCTGCCGAGCAACGGACGGCGGATCGTCCGGGCGCTGGAGGTCATCGAGATCACCGGAAGGCCTTACCGCGCAACCCTTCCCGAGCATGTCTACGCCTTCGACAACGTGGTGCAACTCGGGATCGACGTGCCGCGCGGCATCCTCGACGCCCGGATCGAGACGCGCGTCGAGCAGATGTGGGACGCCGGTCTCGTCGAGGAGGTCCGCGCCCTCGAGCAGGCCGGTCTGCGCGAGGCTCGGACGGCGAGCCGTGCGCTCGGCTACGCCCAGATCCTCAAGTTCTTGGCAGGGGAGCTCACCGAGGTGGAAGCGCGAGAGGCGACCGTCGTCGGCACCCGCAGGTTCGCCCGCCGCCAAGACGCCTGGTTTCGTCGCGACCCGCGCATCAGCTGGCTGGCATACGACGCCGACGACCTGCTCGAGCAGGCCCTCGGCGCCGTACGATCGAGGGCGTGAGCTTCCCCTTCGTCAAGGGCCACGGCACCCGCAACGACTTCGTCGTACTGCCGGACCTCGACGGCTCCGTGCACGGCGACCTGGAGCCCGCGGTGGTGGCGCAGATCTGTGATCGCCGTGCTGGCGTCGGCGCCGACGGGGTGCTGCGGGTGCTGCGAGGCGACGTCGACGGCGGGTCGCAGTGGTTCATGGACTACCGCAACGCTGATGGCTCGGTGTCGCAGATGTGTGGGAACGGCGTGCGCGTCTTCGCCCGCTACCTCGAGGCTGCCGGGCTGGTCGACACCGCAACCCTCGACGGTCCGCTGGCGATCGACACCCGCGACGGCATCAAGAACGTGACGTACTGCGGCGACGGTGAGATCAGCGTCGACATGGGAGCCCCCACGATCGGTGGGCGGGTCGATGTCGCCGTCGGTGGCCGCCATTACGACGCCGCCCGCGTCGACACCGGCAACCCGCACGCTGTCGTCTTCGTCGACGCACTGGCCGAGGTCGGCGAACTTGTCAGGTCACCGATCTCGTGCGTGGAGGAGTTTCCCGACGGCGTCAACATCGAGTTCGTCGCGGCTGTTGGCGACCAAGCGGTCGCGATGCGGGTCTTCGAGCGAGGCGTCGGCGAGACCTGGTCCTGCGGCACCGGCGCCTGTGCGGTGGTGGCGGCGGTGGCGACCCGGACCGGCGGCGGCGAACCCACCGGGGTAGCCGGGTCGATGTCGCGCGCAGGACCCGGTGGCGCCGCCGAGTCGATGTCCGGCGGGGAGACCCACGGCTCGACCGACTTGATGTCCGGCGGGGAGACCAGCGGCTCGACCGGTAGCGTCCCGCGGCTTCCGACGACGTACGCCGTCACCGTGCCAGGCGGCACGCTCACCGTCACCTGGCAACTCGACGGCCATCTGCACCTCAAGGGCCCCGCCGTGCTGGTCGCCACCGGCACCTGGTCCGGCTCTCCCCGTTGACCCGTCACAAATAAACGTTGAGCCGTCACATATGACGCGTTGACCCGTCACACATGCGCGTTGGCGGGTGCGCTGTCCTCGACAGCGAAAACGACTCGTTGGCAACCGGTGGATCGACGTACAGTGGAGTCCACGATGACAGTGAACCCACGCGAGTACGCCGACGAGCCCGACGGCTTTGAGAACGACGACTCCCTGGCGGACATCGAGCTCCGCGACGACTTCTTCACCGACAGCACCAACAACACCGACCCGGATGCCGACAGTGCCCCGGACGCCGACAGTGCAACCGGTCCTGCGCCGGGGTACGCCCGCAAGCAAACGGACTATGCCCAGGGTGACTACGAGCTGGAGGAGCGCCATGCCCTTCGTCGCGTGGCTGGGCTCTCCACCGAGCTCGACGACGTCACCGAAGTCGAGTACCGACAGCTGCGCCTCGAGCGCGTCGTGCTCGTCGGCGTGTGGACCGAGGGCACGGTCACCGACGCCGACAACTCGCTTGCCGAGCTGAAGCTGCTCGCCGAGACGGCCGGCTCGCTGGTGCTGGACGCGCTCTCACAGCGGCGGCAGAAGCCTGACCCGGCGACATACGTTGGCCCCGGCAAGGTGGATCACCTCAGGATGGTCGTCGCCGAGACAGGTGCCGACACCGTCGTCTGCGACGGAGAGCTGAGCCCTTCACAACTGCGCAACCTCGAGGACCGGGTCAAGGTCAAGGTTGTCGACCGGACCGCTCTGATCCTCGACATCTTCGCCCAGCACGCGCGCTCCAAGGAGGGCAAGACGCAGGTCGAGCTCGCCCAGCTCGAGTACATGAAGCAGCGGTTGCGCGGCTGGGGCGGCAGCCTGTCCCGTCAGGCCGGCGGCCGGGTCGGGGTCCAGGGTGGCGGTATCGGTGGCCGTGGTCCGGGAGAGACCAAGCTCGAGACCGACCGGCGCCGGATCACCACCCGGATGGCGAAGTTGCGTCGCGAGCTCGACCACATGCAGACCGCGCGTGTCACCAAGAAGGCCGAGCGGGTGCGCCGAGAGATCCCTGCCGTCGTCATCGCGGGCTACACGAACGCCGGCAAGTCGTCTCTGCTGAACCGGCTCACCAACGCTGGTGTGCTCGTCGAAGACGCGTTGTTCGCCACCCTCGACCCGACCACCCGGCGTACGACGACGGGCGACGGCCGGGTCTACACCTTGTCTGACACCGTCGGGTTCGTGCGGCATCTGCCGCACCAGCTCGTCGAGGCGTTCCGCTCGACGTTGGAGGAGGTCACCGACGCCGACCTCGTCGTCCACGTGGTCGACGGTGCGCACGCCGACCCAGAAGGCCAGATCGCCGCCGTCCGGGAGGTGTTCGCCGAGATCGGTGCCGACAGGGTGCCCGAGCTGATCGTCATCAACAAGTCCGACGTCGCAGACCCGTTGGTGTTGGCTCGGCTGCTGGGCCGCGAGCCGCATGCGGTGGTCGTGTCGGCCCGCACCGGCGAAGGTGTCCACGACGTCCTGTTGGCGATCGAGGGTGACCTTCCCCGGCCGACCGTGGATGTCGACGCGCTGATCCCCTACGGCCGCGGCGACCTGGTCAACAAGATCCACGAGCATGGCGAGATCATCGAGCTCGACCACACCGCCGACGGCACGCGGGTGCGCGCACTGGTCAACCCCGGGCTCGCCGGGGAGCTCGAGCAGTTCCACGTCGCTTCCACGACCTGACGCTCGGCGTACACGACACATCGCTCGCAGGCGACCGAAGTCGTTCCTGAGGTTGGCTGGGGTCCAGGGGCCACGGGACGGACTTGTCCGCGTGGGTTGGTCCTGCCGGTTAGCATCAACGCATGGACGAGAATCCGTACGGCGATCCCGACGACCCGTCGCGCCACGATCCTTCGTACGACGAGCGTCCACCGCTGGTGCACACCCATGTTCAGCACAACATCCCGCGCGATGCGCAGCTGATGGGTTTCGACCGCAACACCGAGGAGGGTGCGCTGATCGCGCTGGCTGGGTCGTTGAGTGCAGCCAAGCCATCGCACAAGCTGGTGGCGTGGGTGCTGCTGTTGGCCTTCTCGTTGCCGCTGCTGATGACTCTGTGGGACGAGCTCTTCTGATCTGCACCGCCTGCCCGTGAGGCTGCTGCTCGTGGGGCGGGCTGTGGAGAGGCGGTACGCCGTCGCGGCTGGCTCGGATAGCCTCGGTCGGTGCCCGACTCGCCTGCCACCCCCACCCGCCCGT
>JACCVZ010000310.1 GCA_013697905.1 Nocardioidaceae bacterium | reverse complement strand
GCCCGTCGAGGCGCGGCCGCAAGTCGAAGCGCGCTCGTCGCCAAGAGTATGAGCAGATGCAGGCACCCGCCGTCGGCGGAGTGCGTGTCCGCAAGGGCGACGGCGAGACCGTCCGGCTGTCCCGGGGTGCCTCGCTGACCGACTTCGCCGAGAAGGTCGGCGTCGATGCGGCCTCGCTCGTGCAAGTGCTGTTCGCCCTGGGCGAGATGGTCACGGCGACGCAGTCGGTCAACGAGCAGACGCTCGCCATCCTTGGCGAGGAGATGAACTACAACATCGAGGTCGTGTCACCGGAGGACGAGGACAAGGAACTCCTCGACTCGTTCAACATCGAGTTCGGTGAGGACGAAGGCGGCGAGGAGGCCCTCATCGCACGCCCACCGGTCGTCACGGTGATGGGTCACGTCGACCACGGCAAGACCAAGCTGCTCGATGCCATCCGCGACGCCAACGTGGTCTCCAAGGAAGCCGGTGGCATCACCCAGCACATCGGTGCCTACCAGGTGGCGACGGAGGTCGACGGCACCGAACGCCGCCTGACGTTCATCGACACACCAGGTCACGAGGCCTTCACCGCCATGCGTATGCGTGGTGCCCAGGCGACCGACATCGCGATCCTCGTGGTCGCGGCCGATGACGGTGTGATGCCCCAGACGATCGAGGCGCTCAATCACGCCCAGGCGGCCAACGTGCCAATCGTGGTCGCGGTCAACAAGATCGACAAGCCCGAGGCGGACCCGGCCAAGGTGCGCGGCCAGCTCACCGAGTACGGCCTCGTGCCAGAGGAGTACGGCGGCGGCACCATGTTCGTCGACGTCTCGGCGAAATCGATGATCAACATCGACGGGCTGCTCGAGTCGCTCGTGCTGA
Organism: Nocardioidaceae bacterium; assembly: GCA_013697905.1. GTDB lineage: Bacteria > Actinomycetota > Actinomycetes > Propionibacteriales > Nocardioidaceae > JACDHG01. The sequence continues at coordinate 1,763 of JACCVZ010000310.1, read as the reverse complement.
CTGCTGATGCGGCGCTGGACCTGCGGGCGAACCCCGATCAGGACGCACAGGGCCTCGTCATCGAGGCGCACCTGGACCGTGGGCGCGGTCCGGTCGCCACCGTGCTCGTGCAGCGCGGCACGCTCAGCGTCGGTGACTCGCTCGTCGCGGGTCCGGCCTACGGCCGCGTGCGCGCGATGCTCGACGAGCACGGCGAGTCCGTGAACCAGGCCGACCCGAGTCGCCCGGTGATGGTCCTCGGTCTTACGGCCGTGCCCGGTGCGGGAGACAACTTCATCGTGGTGTCCGACGACCGGGTCGCACGACAGATCGCCGAGAAGCGGGATGCCCGCGAGCGGGCGGCGATGCTCGCCAAGAGCACGGGTCGTCGCACGCTGGAGGACTTCATGTCGAGCATGGAGAAGGGCGAGAGCGAAGAGCTCTTGCTCATCCTCAAGGGGGATGTGTCGGGTTCCGTCGAGGCGCTCGAGGACGCGTTGGCCAAAATCGACGTCGGCCACGACGTCAACCTGCGGGTCATCGACCGCGGTGTCGGCGCGATCACCGAGACGAACGTGATGCTCGCCGCTGCGTCGAACGCCGTCATCATCGGCTTCAACGTGCGGCCGCAAGGCAAGGCCACTGAGGTCGCTGATCGCGAAGGTGTCGACATCCGCTACTACTCGGTGATCTACCAGGCGATCGACGAGATCGAGGCCGCCCTGAAGGGCATGCTCAAGCCGGAGTACGAAGAGGCGCAGCTCGGCACCGCCCAGGTGCGTGCGGTCTTCCGGTCCTCGAAGGTCGGCAACATTGCCGGTTGCATGGTCACGTCCGGTGTCATCCGCCGCAATGCGAAGGCGCGGTTGATCCGTGACGGCAACGTCGTCGCCGACAACCTCGACATCTCGTCGCTCAAGCGGGAGAAGGACGACGCGACCGAGGTCCGAGAGGGCTTCGAGTGTGGTCTCACGCTCGGGAACTACAACGACCTCAAGATCGACGACGTCATCGAGACGTTCGAGATGAAGGAGATCCCGCGAGGCTGAGCCACCAATGTGGGACCGGCTCGACCAGTTCGCTGCTATGGCGGTGGAGTGATGCGCACACGATGCGCCTCATCCACCGCCGGAAGGCAGCGAGACACAGCAGCGAAGGAGTGCGCCATGAGTTCGGGTCGGGTTCGCAGGGTTGCCGATCGCTTCCAGGTAGTCGTCGCGGAGATGCTCGAGCGTCGGATCAAGGATGCCCGTCTCGGCTTCGTCACGATCACGGACGTCCGGGTGACCGGCGACACCCAGCACGCCTCGATCTTCTACACCGTCCTCGGTGACGAGGATGACCGGGCCGCGTCGACGGCGGCGCTGGAGAGCGCCAAGGGCCTGATCCGGTCGGAGGTCGGCAAGCAGCTCGGGATGCGGCACACGCCGACGCTGGAGTTCATCCTCGATGCGCTTCCCGAGACGGCCGCGCACATCGAGGAGCTGCTGGCCAGGGCGCGCGATCGTGACGCCGCTGTCGCTGCGACGGCTGCGCGGGCGACGTACGCCGGTGAAGCAGACCCCTACAAGCACGCCGAGGAGGACTCCGAGCTCGATGACGACGCCGCGGGGGAGGACACCGACCGTGATGGGCCTTCCGCCTCGATCGTGAGCGGGCACGACGGCGACACCCATGGCCGCGCCTGACGGTCTGCTCGTCGTCGACAAGGATCCGGGCTGGACATCTCACGACGTCGTCGGCCGGGTCCGTCGTCTTGCTGCCACCCGCAAGGTCGGCCATGC
>JACCVZ010000227.1 GCA_013697905.1 Nocardioidaceae bacterium | reverse complement strand
GTGGTGCCGGCTGCGGCGCCGGGTCCGGTGCGGGGGCAGGATCGGGTTGAGGTGCGGGATCCGGTTGAGGCGCCGGGTCGGGTCGGGGGGCAGGGCCTGGTTGAGGGGCCGGGTCGGGTCGAGGGGCAGGGTCCGCCGGGGCAGGCTGCTGTGTTGTCGTGGGTTCCGGACGCTGCTCGCGGCGTTGCTTACGACGTTCTTGAATGCGCTCCAGCCGCCGCTGCTCGGCCTGTTCCTGACGCTGCTGCTCCCGGAGCTGCTGTGCCTGCTGGGCCCGCTCTCGACGCGCCTGGCGCTGCTGTGCAAGCTGTGCCAGCCGTCGCTGCTCGGCGAGACGCTCCTGGCGACGCTGCTCGAGACCGACTTGTCGCTCCGTGGCGAGGGAGAACGAGATGTTCTGCGCGTCTGCCAGCTCCTGGATCAGGGCGGTGCGCTGGGCGCCGATCTGTACGACGGCGTCCTGCTGGAGCTGCACCGCCTCGGTCGCCGTCTGCCTGGCCTGTTCGGCGGTCTCTTTGGCGTCGGCGGCCTCGCCCAGGGCGGCCTGCGCCCGAGCCCGGTACACCCTCGAGAGCTCAGACGCCGCCTCCCACGTCTGGTAGCTTGCGTCGAACGTGCGGGTCGAGGTGTCGTAGTCCGACATCTGGGTGATGAGGGTCTGCGGGCCGTCCGACGTCAGCGCGAGACTGTACGTCGTGAGCTCGCTGCCCGAAGCCTCCTGGTCGACCACGAATCCGACCAGGTCCTCGCGCGCAGCCGTGACCTGGGTGTCGGCCCGGTCGGCCCTCCGTTGGGCAACGACGGCGTCCCTGCGAGCACCCTTCCAGGCGAACAGGGCGCCGTTGTAGGCCTCGGAGGCCTGCTCGGCGGCGACCCCGAGGTCTTCCAGGTGCTGGCTTGCCGTGCTCAGATCCGTCTGGATCTGAGCGACAGAGCGTTGCGCCGACACAACGTGCTGCTCGGCTGCTTCAACCTCCTGCTGGCTGGGGATGACGGGATCGTCCGGGTCGGCCTGAGCAGGGGAACCGACGGCGAGGGTGATCGCGGCCACGGCACACAGCGCTACCAGCCTGGTCTTCGGTCGCCTCGACACGCAGTGCCTTTCGCCAGCTGAAGAAGAACCGGCCACCCTTCCCCGGTGACCGGGCCCTCACTACCAAGCTGGACCGTAGCCACCTTTGGCCCCACGGGGAACAGTTTTCCCACAAAAACCTTGGGTAACACGGCGTGTCGGCTTGACGAACTACACAAATGTAATTTGGTCTGTGGGGGTATTGGCCGGTTTCGCGTGACACTGCACTCACTTGCGTCTCATCAGTAACGCTTCGACGTTGGATGGGCACGTTCACGCTGCAGACGCTCTCCCCATCCGACCTGCGTCCGGCAGACTCTCAGCCGTCCACCCACCGGGGCGGGCGCTTCTCGCGGAACGCAGCCATCCCCTCACGGGCCTCGTCGCTGGCGAACAATCGGGCCGAGAGAGCCACCAGGGCCTCACCTTCACCGTCAATACGCTCCAGAACACGTCGATTCAGCAGCGCCTTTGTCTCGCGCAGCCCCTGCGGAGACACGGCACGCAAACGAGCCACGACGTCCTGCACCTCATCGTGGAGGCGGTCTTGCGCCACCGAGCAGGTGACAAGCCCCGCCCGCGACGCGTCAGTTCCTGAGAAGGGCGCACCGGTGAGGTACGTGTAGGCGGCGTCTCGATCCGTCAGCCGGCTCCGGGTCGTCAGCGAGATGATCGCTGGAGTGAGGCCGAGCCGCGCCTCACTGAAAGCGAACGTCGAGTCATCGGTCGCCACCGCCACGTCACAGGCGCCCACCAGACCCACCCCTCCAGCCCGCACGTGTCCGCTGACGAGACCAACGACCGGCGTTGCGAGGGACACGACCAGACGCAGCAGTCGCAACAGTGCGCGCGTCCCCTCTTCCATCCCGGCTTCAACGGCCTCGGCCAGATCCGCACCGGCACAGAACGTGCCGCCGGTGTGCGTGAGCACGATGACCCTGACATCCTGCGCCGCATCGGCTGCCCTCAGATGGCCCTCCAGCTGGGCCACCAACCGCCGCGAAAGCGCGTTGCGGTTCTGCGGGGAGTCCAAGGT
>JACCVZ010000201.1 GCA_013697905.1 Nocardioidaceae bacterium | reverse complement strand
ATGGTGCGGTCGCCCGCATCCACTGTGGCACCGGGTTCGACGTCGTCGCCTACAGGTTCGCCGTCGACCGGCACGACATCATCGACAGGAACTGTGAAGGCGCCATCGCCTGACGCAGCACCGGGGGCCCTCCGACCAGGACGTCTCGCGGTAGCCGTCGCCGTGCTGGCACCTACCTTCGTAGGCTGTCGGTGATGTTCGGCGACCTACTGCGCACCTGGGACGGCCTGGAGATCGCCGCCGATCATCCGCAGGGGTCGACCGTCGTCGTACGGCGGCCACGGTGTGATGGGCTCGACTACTTGCTGCTGCATCGCAATGCCAACGGTGCGGCGTTCGAGGGCGATTGGGCGTGGACGGCCCCTGCCGGCGCGCGACAGCCAGGGGAGGCGGTGTTTCCGGCGGCGCTGCGGGAGCTGGCAGAAGAGGCGGGCCTGACCGGGCTCAGTCCCTGGGCGGTGGACCTCTCGCAACGGTGGGCGGTCTTCGCCGTCGACGTACCCGCGCACGCGGCGGTCGAGCTCGTCGACCCCGAGCACGACCGCTTCGAGTGGCTCACGCCGCAGGAGTGCCGGCGGCGGGTGCTGCCGGCGTTCGTCGCCGCCCAGCAGGTCGACCGGACGGCACAGGTCCCGACCGGGGCGCTGACGTTCCGTCCGATGGAGCATGGCGACCTACCGACGGTGCTGCAGTGGCAGCGCGCGGTCCATGCGGAAGACTGGTTCCACGGCAGCCGCACCACCCTGACCGATGTGCAGCGGCGCTACGGGCCCCGACTCGACGGTGAGCAGCCCACCCGGATGTGGGTCGCGCAGCTCGACCGCGTCGACATCGGCTACCTGCAGGACTACCGCGTCGGTGACCACGACGAGTACGCCGTCAAGACCGGGCTCCCCGACGCCGCCGGGTTCGACTACCTGATCGGCGACCCGTCGCTGGTCGGGCGCGGGCTCGGCACCCGAATGATCTGGTCCTTCCTGGTCGACGTGGTGGTGCCGCACTACCCGGCCGCTCGCACCTTCCTGGCCAGTCCTGACCACCGCAACACCGCCTCCCTGAGGGCGCTCGAGAAGTGTGGCTTCGCCGCAGGGGCCTGGATCGACGTCCCCAGCCGGCGCGGGGAGCCGGCATCGACCGAGATCGTCTGCACGTTCGACCGCGTTCATTGGCTCGGCCCCTGAACTGATCACCGACGTCCGCTGGCTGAGACGGCAGCGCACGCAGCGCGAAATCTGCCGATTGCGTGTTGGCTGGACGCATGAGAGCCGCTGTGATCCATGAGTATGGCGAGCCGTCCGTAGTGCGGACCGAGGACGTGGATGACCCGCTGGTGGGTCCGGACTACGTGCTGGTCGAGGTTGCCGCGGCCGGGGTCAACCCGGTCGACTGGAAGGTGGTCGCGGGCTACCTCCGGGGGGCGTTTCCGCACCATCTGCCGCTGATCCCCGGCTGGGATGTCTCTGGTGTGGTCGTCGGGGTCGGGCCGGCAGTCACCGAGGTGGAGGTCGGTGACCAGGTGTCGGCGTACGCCCGCAAGGATCATGTGGAGCACGGCACGTTCGCCGAGCGGGTGGCCGTGCACACCCGAGCCGTCGCCAAGGTGCCCGATGAGGTCGACATCGTCGACGCGGGTGCGCTACCTCTCGCCGGACTCACCGCCGCCCAACTGCTCGGAGCCACCGAGGTCGGCGCCCACGACACCGTGCTCGTGCACGCCGCCGCCGGTGGGGTCGGTTCGTTCGCGACCCAGCTCGCCGTCGCTCGAGGTGCTCGCGTCATCGGCACAGGCAGTTCCGCAAGCCACGACTACCTGCGCAGCCTCGGCGCAGAGCCAGTCGCGTACGGCGAAGGGCTGGCGTCGCGCGTCACCGAGCTCACCCCCGGCGGAGCCCAGGTCGTCATCGACCTCATCGGCGGCGAGGCACTCGCCGCGACCCCAGACCTGCTCGCTCCGAACGGCCGTGTCGCCTCGATCGTCGACGCCGACACCGTGCGCGAGCTCGGGGGCCGCTACGTCTTCGTCCGGCCCGACGCGTCCATGCTGGGCGAGCTGCTCCAGCAGGTTGCGCGCGGTGAGGTGACGGTCCACATCGCCGAGCGCTTCGGGCTCGACATGGCGGCGGAGGCACTTGCCGCGAGCAAGAGCGGCCACGTCCGCGGCAAAATCGTCATCACCGTCTGAGCCCACCTTCGATCGACTTGTCAGGGTGCAGCGGACAGTGACGCGCTCACGCGCGCTGACAAGTCGGCAGTAGGCTGGCGGTCGTCATGATGACCACCACGGCGCGCACGTATCAGGTCCGTACGTACGGCTGTCAGATGAACGTGCACGACTCCGAGCGACTCTCCGGTCTGCTCGAGAACGCCGGCTACGACCGCGTGGCGGCAGGAGACGTCGCCGATGTGGTCGTGTTCAACACCTGCGCGGTGCGAGAGAACGCCGACAACAAGCTTTACGGCAACCTCGGTCACCTCGCATCGGTGAAGGCGAAACACCAAGGCATGCAGATCGCTGTGGGCGGCTGCCTGGCCCAGAAGGACCGCAGCGAGATCACCCGGCGCGCCCCATGGGTAGACGTCGTCTTCGGCACCCACAACATCGGTTCGCTGCCGGCGCTGCTCGAGCGCTCCAGGGTCATCGACGAAGCCCAGATCGAGATCCTCGAGTCGCTCGACGTGTTCCCGTCGACGTTGCCGGCCAGGCGCGAGTCGGCGTACGCCGCCTGGGTCGCGATCAGCGTTGGCTGCAACAACACGTGCACGTTCTGCATCGTCCCGGCGTTGCGTGGAACTGAAAAGGACCGGCGCCCCGGTGACGTACTTGCCGAGATCGAGGCGCTCGTCGCCGAGGGTGTCATCGAGGTGACGTTGCTGGGGCAGAACGTGAACTCGTACGGCGTCGGGTTCGGCGACCGGCTGGCGTTCGGCAAGCTGCTGCGGGCATGCGGTGAGATCAACGGCCTGGAGCGGATCCGGTTCACCTCGCCGCACCCCCGCGACTTCACCGACGACGTGATCGCAGCGATGGCGGAGACGCCCAACGTGATGCCGTCGCTGCACATGCCGTTGCAGTCCGGCTCGAACGCGATGCTCAAGGCAATGAAGCGCTCGTACCGCCGCGACCGCTACCTCGGCATCCTCGAGCGGGTTCGCACAGCGATGCCCGATGCGGCGATCACCACCGACGTCATCGTCGGCTTCCCCGGCGAGACCGAGGCCGACTTCTGCGAGACGATGTCGCTGGTGCGGGAGGCGCGGTTCAGCGGGGCGTTCACGTTCCAGTACTCCAAGCGGCCGGGCACGCCCGCGGCGACGATGCCCGACCAGCTGCCGCGCGAGGTCGTGCAGGAGCGTTACGAGCGCCTCGTCACGCTTGTCAACGAGATCACCTGGGCGGAGAACCAGCGGTTCGAGGGCCATGACGTCGAAGTGCTCGTCAGCGAAGGGGAGGGCCGCAAGGACGCCGCGACCGCCCGCCTCTCGGGCCGCGCCCGCGACAACCGGCTTGTGCACTTCGCCGCCCCTGGCGAACCTGTGAACAGCGCCACTGGCAGGGATGCGGCTGGTACGCCGGTCGAGGTGCGGCCGGGTGACATGGTCACGGTTACGGTGACGCACGCGGCGCCGCACCACCTCGTCAGCGACGAGCCGGTGCGACTGGTTCGGCGTACCCGCGCTGGAGACGCGTGGGAAGCACGGACCCGCGAACCGGGTGCGACAGGCTCACGTCCCGTTGCACTTGGTCTGCCCACCATCGGTGCTCCCGCGCCGCTCGCCCCCGCGACCTCCACCCCCTGCCGCCCCATCGACTGACCGCATGGTGCCGAGCGGCAGAGGGGCCGGAAGCCGCTGCGTGGCTGCATGGCGGACGTCCAAAGACAGCACCAAGCTAGGCAGGCCAGATGAGCGCGGCCGACGCGCAACGGAGCAGGGACTCGCTCGCGGGGGCGAGTACGACGCCGTACTGGCTCGACGACCCGGCGAGGCCGCACCCGCGCCGCCCGCTCGGCGCAGCGCCGCCGGACGCGCCAACTGACGCGCCAACCGACGCGCCGACCGCGACCACTGCGACCGTCGCGACCGGTGCGACCGTCGCGACCGGTGCGACCGAAGACCCGGACGTGACGGGTCCGACCGGCCGCCCGTCACACCGCTACCGCTGACCTGCTCGTCGTCGGGGGCGGGTAATGCGGCGGCCTGTGGACCGCTCTGCTGGCGAAGGACGCCGACCCCGGCCGCCACGTCGTGCTCATCGAGGCGGAGCAGATCCCGGCTCACGCCCGACAACCGGATCCTGTTCGGCGGCTACGACGCGGTCTACCACTTCGGCAAGCGGATCAGCCCCGACCTGGACCAGCGGCGCGCCACGTTCGAGCTGCTGGCGAGGCACTTCTTCGCGACGTTCCCACAGCTCGAGGGGCTTCGCTTCACTCATGCGTGGGGCGGGGCGGTCGACCTGTGCAGCCGGTTCTGCAGCTTCTTCGGCACGGCGTACAGCGGCCGGGTCGCCTACGCGGCTGGCTACACCGGCCTCGGTGTCGGGGCGACCCGGTTCGGGGCGCAGGTGATGCTCGACCTGCTGGAGAGGATCGAGACCGAGCGCACCGCGACGGCCTACGTGCGCAGCAAGCCGGTGCGGTTCCCGCCAGAGCCGCTGGCCACGACCCGACCTCGGGGCTAGAAGCCATGGGTGATGACAGGCAGGAGGTCGCCGGCGCGCAGCCGGTCCAGTACGGCGAGCTCGTGCGGCACGACCGGCTGAGGCAATGTGTCGAGTCCGAACCAGCGGAGGTCCGCCGCCTTGTCGGTCTCGACCAGCCGTGGCTCACCGACCCAGCGGCGGCACTCGAAGAACCAGTCGACCCTCTCGTCAACCGGGCGGCCGTTGCCGTGGGTGCGGTGCATCGAGGTGAGTGGAACCAGGTCGGCCACCTCGATCATGACTCCGAGCTCCTCGTGTGCTTCGCGGCAAGCCGCCGCGAACACCGACTCCTCGGCCTCGACGTGTCCGGCGGCGGCGGTGGCCCAGTGGCCGTCCATGTAGCCGGTGCCCTGCCGCAGCTGCAGCAGCACTTCGTCGTGGCGGCGTAGCAGCACGTAGGCGGCTGGGACGACGCGGAAGCGATCAGTCACCCGCTCACCCTAAGGAGGTCATCCGACAGTAAATCGGCAGTACCCCGGGCGCCGAAACGGCGTCAGTAGGGTCGACCGTATGCTCCTCGCCGCGACCGTATGTCCGCAGGCCCCGCTGCTGGTCCCGGCACTCGCACCCGGCGCCACCGCCGCCGTCAAGGCGCTTCGTCAACACTGCGCCGCCGCCGTCACCGACCTCGTCGCCACCCGACCCAGCAGGGTCGTGGTCGTGGCGGGGGCGGACACCGCCGGTCAGTGGGGCGACGAAGCCGGCGGGTCGTTGGCGCCGTACGGTGTCGCTGCGGCGTACGGCGGGCCGGTGCCGCAGCTACCCCTGAGCCTCACCCTGGGCGCGTTCCTCCTCGACGAGGCCGGCTGGTCGGGGGCTCGGCGCTATGTCGCGGTGCCGTCCGACTCGCCTGTGGCCGTCTGCGCCCAGACGGGCCGAGACCTAGCCCGAACCCCTGCGCGGACTGCACTGCTTGTCCTCGGCGACGGCTCCGCCAAGCGAAGCACCGCGGCACCCGGGTACTTCGACGCGCGGGCTGGCGACCTCGACCATGCCATCGGTCAGGCGCTGGCCAGCAACGACGCCGACGCACTGCTGGGGCTCGACCCCGAACTAGCCAACCAGCTGTGGGTGGCGGGCCGCGCGGCCTGGCAGGTGCTCGCTGGAGCTTCGGGCGCGGCACAAAATGAAGGCGCCTCAGTTACGGCACGGATGCGCTACGACGAGGCGCCCCTCGGAGTCGGCTACCTGCTGGCCGACTGGGTATTCCAGCGCTAGCCAGACCAGCGCCGGCGTACGGCTGCACCATGTGCAGTGGCGGGTCACCGGTCCCCGGGGCACAGGAGGCGGATAACGGCCCCCGGGGCATAGGAGGCGAGCGACCGGGCCCCGGTGCCCAGGGTGGTCACGTGGGGTGGGTCACCGTGGTGGCGGTGGCGGAACGGTACCCCCATCGCTCGGTGGCTGGCCGCCGTTCTTCTTGTTCAGCTTCTCGAGGGCCTCGGCTGCCTTCGTCTTGGCGTTGGTGATCTTGTCGGTGTGCCTGCCCTGGGTCCTCCGGTCGGCCAGCTCACCAGCCTTGTTGAGACCCTGATGGATCTTGTCACCGTGCTTGTCCATGGCTTCGGTGGCTTTCGCCCTTGCCTTGTCGAGGAATCCCATCGCGCTGTCTCCTGTCGGTGGGCGGGTGGTGGATCTACCATCCTGCCTGACCCGGCAAGGCCTTTCCAGCAGCCGACCACCCAGCAGGAATTGTGGACAACCGTTTGCCCGGCCCTGTCGTTACCTATCCTTGGACGCACCACACCGCACCGCACCGCACCGCTGCGTCGACGTATGCCGGCACCACCTCGGGAAGGTTCACGCGTGATCACGTCCACCTGGCACCGCTCTACAGCTCCCAGCGTGGCAGCGGCCGTCGCCCTGGTGCTCGCGCTGGCCAGCGGATGCAGCAGCGCCGCGGAGGTGGCGTCGGCGAACGCCCCCACGCCGCAGCCGACCGTCACCTCCCAGCAGCCGACGACGTCGATCCGGCCGACGGCATCTTCCCTCACCGCACCTGCCACTCCGGCTCCACCCACCCCCACTGCGGCCGAGCGGCCTGTCCTGCCCACTGCACAGGAGCTGAGGGCCGGCGAGTCCGACCCGGTCGAGGACCCTTATTACCCCGATACCAGCAACCCCGAGATCGACGTCCTGCACTACTTCCTCGACCTCCACTGGGACGGGAAGGTGTTGTCCGGCACGACCACGGCGACGTTCCGCGCCACCGCAGCCACCGACTCGGTGCGGCTGGACCTCGCCAGCGCCTTGACCGCCGACAGCGTCCAGCTCGACGACCGCGCCGTCGAGTTCGAACAGGCCGACGACGGCCTGGTGATGCACACGACGGGACTGGAGCGCGGCGTCCGGCATACCCTCACCATTGCCTACGCAGGCGTGCCCGAGTCGACCTCGGCGCCAAGCATGCGGCTCGACAGCACCGAGGGCCTCGGCTGGAACACCGACGACAAGGGCAACGTCTACACGTTCCAGGAGCCGTTCGGCGCGTTTACCTGGTACCCCGTCAACGACCACCCGTCCGACGAGGCGTTGTACGACGCCCGCATCGGCGCGGTCGACGGCGACGTGGGGGTCTTCAACGGCAAGCTCACCGGACAGACCGATGAGGGCGACGAGACCGTCACCCGCTGGCACGTTGACGAGCCCGTCGCGTCCTATCTGACAACGATCGCCATCGGCCCCTACACGCAGCACACGAGCACAACCGCCAGCGGCATGGAGATCTCCTACTGGCTGATGCCGCAGGACGAGGATCTGCTGCCAGGACTCGAGAGCGAGGGCAGCACAGCGTTCGAATGGCTCGAGAAGCACGCCGGCGCCTACCCGTTCTCGACCCTCGGTGTGGTCGTCGTCGGCGGTTCGAGCGCGATGGAGACCCAGACGTTGATCACCTTGAGCCGGGGCGCTGCCGAGCGCCCCGACGCCGTCCTGCAGCACGAGTTCTCGCACCAGTGGTACGGCGACGCGGTCACGCCGATCGACTGGCGAGGGATGTGGCTCAACGAGGGTTTCGCGATGTACTTCCAGCAGTGGTACGAAAAGGACCTGGGTCGGCCGGTGTACGCCGGCGGTGTCGAGCAGTGGCGCAGCTACGACAACCAGTCGCGGCAGCTGTCCGGGCCGCCGGGCGACTACGA
>JACCVZ010000173.1 GCA_013697905.1 Nocardioidaceae bacterium | reverse complement strand
CGTGGTTGCTCGACGACCCGCTGGCCACGATCGAGGTTGTCACCCCCCGCGCCGACGAAGGTCGGCTGCGTGACCCGCTGGTGGCGTTGATCGAGACCACCGGGGGCGTGCTCGCGACCATCGAAGTATTCGTCAACGCCCGATACGGCTACGACGTGCAGTGCGAGGTCGTCGGTACGTCGGGCACTGCCCGGCTGACCCCGCCGTACGGGCTCGTCCTGCGCCGCGACGGTATGGACGGCGCACGGGTGTCGGAAGACTTTGTGACGCGGTTCGCCGACGCATACCGGGGGCAGCTCGCCGCCTGGGTCGAGGCTGCCGGGCAAGGCCAGGTGGCCGGTCCGAGTGCCTGGGACGGGCACCGGGCAAATGTCGCGGCCGCAGCCGGGGTGGAGTCGTTGCACTCCGGCCGCCGGGTGGCGATCTCGGTGCCGGCAGCCATCCCGGCGCTCTATCGCTGACCATCCATCCGGACCGCTGTCGACATCTCCAGCCGGCCGGGGCGAACAACAGCGTGCCAAACAGTCTCGGCTGGTCAGGACGACCAGTGCCTCAACGCGGTCGGCGATAGTCAGCAATGAGCTCCTGGGCGAGCTGCTCAAGGAACAGGCCGACGTCGGTGACAATGCCGCGGGCCTGGGAGGACCCTCGGTCGGCGAGCTTGGTGACGGTCGCGGGATTGATGTCGACGCAGACCAGCGGGATCGACGCCGGCAAGATGTTGCCGGTCGCCACGGAATGCAGCATCGTCGCCACCATCAGGCAGAAGCCCACGTCGGCCAACCCCGCTCGCATCGCGCGCTGTCCCTCGATGACATCGGTGTAGACGTCCGGCAGCGGACCGTCGTCGCGGACCGACCCGACGAGGACGAAATGCTTGCCCCGGGTCACCAGCGCGTGCATGATGCCGCCGGTCAGCACGCCCTGGTCGACGGCGTCGGCGATCGAACCGGCCTTGCGGATCGTGTTGAGGGCGCGGATGTGGTGCTCGTGGCCGTGCTCGACGCCCCGGCCCTGCGCCAGGTCGACGCCGAGCGATGTGCCGTAGAGCGCGGACTCGATGTCGTGCGTGGCGAGGGCGTTGCCGGCGAAGAGCACGTCGACGTACCCGGCGTCGACCATGGCAACCATGGCAGGAGCCGCGCCGGTGTGCACGACGCCGGGGCCGCCGACCCAGAGAACCTTCTTGCCGGCCGCCTTGGCCTCTCGGATGCCGTCGGCGACCTGGCGCACGAGCAGCGTCTGCGGCTTCTCGCTCGAGACATCGGATTCCATGAAGCCGAAGACCTCCTGGTCGACGCCACCGGCGGGGATGGGGGTGGTCACCTTGACACCGGCCGCACCGCAGACGACCAACATGCCGACCCTCACGTCGGACATGGGCAACGTGTAGACGCGGGTCGGGTCGTCTTCGGTCTCGATGACGAGGCCGCAGTCCATCTCCGGGTTCTCGACCCGGAGCCATCCCCCTTGGTAGCGGACCCGCGTCTCGAGGTTGGTCGTCGAGTAGAACCCGTCGGGAAAGACCCCGTCGATGACGGTCTCGCTGACCGTCACCTCACCGGGGTCAACCATGTTGACGCCGCGCGTCTGGAGTCGCATCAGCATCCGCTGGAGAGACTCGTCGTCGTCGGCGCTGACGAGGATCCGTGCGTAGGACGGGTCGGCGGCGTAGTGACCAAGATCGAATCGCTCGATCACATGGTCGCCGCCGTACTCGCGGATGTCGTTGAGCACGCGCGACAAGATGCCGCTGTCCATCAAGTGCCCGGTGATCTCGACGGTCTCGTTGGACTGGTCAGTCATGGGCCATAGGCTAGTGGGAGCTGTCTGCCGTGGTGAGCTCGGTGCCGCCGCCTGCGCCAGCCACCCAGGGCCGCTGCGGCGGGTGCTGCGGTGACGCGTGCCGACGTCTGTCGCAGGACGTACGCCAGCCGACTCGTCAGACCACGGCGCCGTTGTCGGAGTTCCACTCGTCGTCGTCGCGGTCGTCCATCGTCGCGATCAAGGTGACGAAGCCCCCCACGAAGCCACCGACAGCGAGCACCGACAGCCAGGCCGGCACGACCAGCGAGAAGAGAACGCCAACAAGCAGGAACAAGGGGCCACCGAGCACACCGACCCAGGCCAGCTGCTTGTACGGCTCGAGCTTCGGCAGCGGCGGCGGTGGCGCCGGGACGAACCGGTCCTCGTCGTCGCGCACGGGGGGTGGACGGTCGGTCGGCTCTTCGACATGCTCGAACGCCGAGGACGTTGCGTCTCGCTGCGCCAGCCAGCCCCGGAGGTCGCCGGCCCCACCGGGCCCACCGTGGGGTTCGGCGCCGCGGGTGCCATCCGCGTCGACGTCGGCCGACGGGGAGAAGTCGAGGTCCTCGTTGGCCGGCCACGGGCTGACGTCGCCGGTGACCGGCCGGTCGAACCCGGCCACGATCTGCGCCCAGGTGAGGTCGTCGTTGGTTTGCGCCAACGACGGATCCTGGGCGGTGAGCTGACCGTGCACGCGTTCGGACTCCGCCGCGTCAACGTACAAACGGTCAAGCGCGCCGTCACGGATCTCTGGCCGGTCGACCCCGGACATCGACGTCGACTCCACCGGCCGAGTGTAGGCAGCGACGCCCTGCTGCTTGAGCTCGAGCAGAAACGCGTCGGCCACCCGCGGGTCGAGGTCGGCGACGGGAGAGTAGGACGGAGCCGTGAGACCGTTAGACCGCATCGGAGTCGTCCGGTAGACCGCTGTGCTTGCGGATGAACTCCGCCGTCTCGGTGAAAATGGCCGGAGCGTCGTTGTCGAGCGTGGCCACATGGTAGCTGTTGCTCAGCACCCGCTCGGTGACGTCGCGCGAGGACACTCGCTGCATGATGATCTGGGCAGACATCGGCTCGACCACATGGTCCTCGATCGAGCGGAACAGCAAGAGCGGCACCGTGACCTTCGGCAGGTCCTCGCGGGTGATCCTCCACAGGGCCCGCAGCGAGTCGACTGCCTTCAGCGGGGTGCGGTCATAGCCGTGCTCGTCGACACCCGACCTCTTGATGTCGTTGCCGATCCCTTTGAGCGCCGGCACGAACCGCTTCACGAGCGGCACCGCGATCAGGTCCTTGCGCGTGCTGATCACTGAGGGGTTGACGAGCACGAGACCGGCGATGTCGTCGGGGCGCTCTTGAGCGAGCCGAAGGGTGAGGCAGCCGCCCATCGACAACCCGCACACGAAGACCTCGTCGCACAAGGACTTGAGGCGGTCGAGCCCCGCCGAGGCCTCCGTGTACCAGTCCGTCCAGCGGGTGCGGTTCAGCTCCTGCCAGCTGGTGCCATGGCCAGGCAGGCGGGGCACCTCGACCGAGAAGCCTTCCTCGGCGAGCGACCTGCCCCACGGGATCATCGACGCGGGGGACCCGGTGAAGCCGTGGACGAGGAGCACCCCGGTGCGGCCGCCGGCGGCGCTGAACGGCTCGGCGGAGGGTTGAACCTGCACGGCTGGCTCCTGGGGACGGGCGGGACGCGATGCTCGACGTGTTCAGCACATCGTGTCACGCCCGCTGTGGGTTTTCGAGGCGTGCTTTTGATCGCGAGGTTCCGGCGTACCGCTGCCGGCGTCGGGTGGGGAGCCGTCGTTGCCTGTCCGGGATCGTGTCCCTAGGGTGAGCCCTGTCCTAGGAGGTCGTGCGTGTTCTATTGGGTGCTGAAGTGGGTCCTCATCGGTCCGCTTCTCAAGCTGATCTTCAGACCGTACGCCGAGGGCACCGAGAACGTGCCCGAAGAAGGTGCGGCGATCTTGGCCAGCAATCACCTGTCGTACTCTGACTGGCTGTTCATGCCGGTGACGATCCCGCGGCGGGTCACGTTCGTGGCGAAAGCAGAGTACTTCACGACACCTGGCCTCAAGGGTTGGCTCCAGAAGACGTTCTTCTCCGGAGCTGGGCAGGTGCCGATCGACCGCTCCAGCGGTACGGCGGCGGCCGGCGCCATCGCGACGGGCTTGAAGATCCTCAGGAGCGGTGAGCTTTTCGGCATCTATCCCGAAGGCACCCGGTCGCACGACGGACGGCTCTACCGCGGCAAGACAGGCGTCGCCAGGATGGCGCTCGAGGCCAAGGTGCCGGTGATCCCGCTCGCGGTCATCGACACCGACGTGGTGGCGCCACCGGGGAAGATCTTCGGCACGTACGCCCGGCCGGGCGTCCGGTTCGGCAAGCCGCTCGACTTCTCGCGCTACGAAGGCCTGGAGGACGACCGCTTCGTGCTGCGGTCGATCACCGACGAGATCATGTACGAGATCATGGAGCTCTCCGGCCGCGAGTACGTCGACGTGTACTCCGCCAAGGCCAAGGAGGACGCCCAGCGCGAGGCCAAGGAAGCCCGCGCGGAGGCGAAGGCCGAGGCCAAGGAGGCGAAGGCGAAGGCTGACGCCGACGCCAAGGCGGCAGAGTCCAGGGAGCGGGCGGCGCAGCCGGAAAGTCTCGAACCGGGATCCGGCGACCCCGTCTGACCGTTTGCCAGGGTGCTGTTGTCGCTCGTGGCTGCCGCCGGCGTCCGGTCGGGCAAATCTTCAGCCGTTGCGACTTGTCAGCTCGTCAGGAGAGGCAGCACGGCGTACCTGACCGCCGAAGAAGACGTGAATATCGGTGATCTGACCGCCGCAGACCGTGATGAACTCCGTGTTGCGGTGACGGTCCCCGCTCCTCAGCTCGTACTCGTACATGACGAAGACACTGTCGCCGCCCGCGTCCACGACTTCCACGATCTCTTGTGACGTGAGGCGGTCCGCCGTCGGGAAGCAGCGTTGAAAGTACGCTTGCTTGTCGATGTGGTCGTCCTGCGGGCTGGTGAACGAAACGTCGTCCGCCAGCAGCTGGTCTGCCGCATCAGGATCGTGAGCGAGGTAGGCGTCGAACATTGCGCGGACGGTGTCGATGTTGGAACGGGGCATCGTGATCTCCCTCGAGGGCAGCGTGCGGTCGTCTTGAAGACTGTTGACGGCGTCAGGACTCATCGTTTCGGTCCGGACCCAGCTTGCACGGTTCAGCAGAGGGTGAGGGCCAGTCAGCGTGGGCTGTGTCGCTCGGTCGTGCGGACTCTTCGCCATTGCTGCGGGGTACGCACTGCACCACCGGCTGGCGCCTCAAACCTCGTCGAGCCGCGTCAGAAAGGCCTCCACTGCGCAGGTGACCTGCAGGTGTACCTCGACACTGCGGATCACGTCGTCGGGCACGACCCCGAAGTGGTTGACCCCAGGCAGATCGAGCACCTCGCAGCCGAGGTCACGGGCCCCGTCCGCATTCCAGCTCGGGTCGGCACTGCCCCCGACCAGGAGCTGACGGGCGCCGCCGCGGGAGTTCTGCGCGATCGCCGCGATCGACTGCGGATCGTCGAACAGCGGGGTCAGCCAGATCGCATCCAGCCGGTGCTCGGCTGCCACGGGGGAAGCTAAGGTGCCGAGCGACTTTGCGAGCAGGAGGAGCCGGCTGGCTCCGGTCTCCTGGCCAACCGCGGCCCGTGCCTGGTCACAGACCCACGTTGCCAGATCGTCGTCACGTTCGTCGTTGGGGCGGTCCCACCAGACCTGCTGAACTGTCCAGCCATGCTGCAGCAGTGACTGGCGGCCGAACTCCAGCAGTGGGTGAGCGGGGGAGTAACCCGCTCCCGGGAAGACGATCGCGACCTTGGTCGACGGCTGGAAGCCGGGGTCGAAACGTGCCGGCATCGTGCCGAAGGGCTGGC
>JACCVZ010000133.1 GCA_013697905.1 Nocardioidaceae bacterium | reverse complement strand
CCTGCGGCTGCTGACCAGCGGCGCGCGGCTGCCCGCCTTAGCCGCGTACCGTCCGCTCCACCCACGTCATCGCCGCGCAGATGGCTTCGTGTGACTCCTCGGTGTCGTCGCGGTGGTCGAACCCATGATGCCCGTTCGGCACATCGACGATGTCCAAGCGTGCCCCGGTTTCGTGCGCGGCGTCGACGAGCTCGGCGACGGTCTGGGCGAGCGCCTCCCTTTCGAGACCCACTCTGGTGAGCAGCAGCGGGAGGTCGCCTGCCGACGCGACCGCGTCGGCCATCCCGACCTGTTGGTGGGGTACCTCCTCCAACGGGCGGCAGCAGGGATAGGTGGCGGCCACGCCGTGCAGCCAACCAGGTGGCGAGGCGATCCAGCGTCCCAGCAGCATGCCACCGCCGGAGAAACCCCATAGCAGGACGCGGTCACTGTCGACGCGAGCGTGCCCACGAACGGTCTCGACGACACGCTCGATGTCAGCCTGGGCGTCGTCCAGCGCAGTCAGAGCCGTGAACCCGTGGTCGAACATCACGCCGACCAGCCCCGCCCGCGCCGCCCACGCGCCGTACCCCTGGAAGACGGGCCAGCCCGTGGGTGGCGGCTGGAGATCCGGAGGTACCGGGCCGCCGTGGATGAACACGACGGCCGGGGCGCGGCCGCCGGCAGCCGGGAGGTACCAGTCGATGGCGTCTTCACGCACCGGCTCGACGGGCTCGATCGGGAGGACGAAGGGGTGCAGGTAGGGAGGGGTTGCGCTCATGCTGTCAGCGTGCCCGTCGAGGGGTGCCTGGCGCACCGGGGTTTTCGTCGCGGACGACCCCGTACGGTGTATTCATGGCTGACGACGCACCGGAGATGGTGGACTGGGACCTCGCGGTGACGACCGCGAAGCGGCTGATGCGGCCGGGTCCGGACATCGGTCGGGACGAGGCCCGTTCTGTCGTGAATGAGCTGCGCACGAGTGCGGCGACAGCCGAGGTGCACGTGCGCAACTTCACCGGTCTGCATGCCGAGTCGGCGTCGGCCCCGGTGCTCGTCGTCGATCGGGGCGGTTGGGTCGAGGCGAACGCGGACGGCTTTCGTGAAGTGCTGCGTCCGCTCATCGCCAAGCTTCGTGACAAGCGAGGCAACCCGAGCCAGCTGACCGCCGCGATCGGTTCCAGGGTCACCGGGTTGGAGGCGGGCGGGCTGTTGGCCTACCTGTCCAACAAGGTGCTGGGGCAGTTCGACCCGTTCTACACCGGCGACGCACACGGGGGCCGGCTGCTGCTCGTTGCCCCGAACGTCGTCCAGGCCGAGCGCGAGCTCGAGGTTGATGCGCACGACTTCCGGCTCTGGGTCTGCGTCCACGAAGAAACCCACCGGGTGCAGTTCACCGCGGTGCCGTGGCTGCGGAGCCATCTGCTCGGCGAGATCTCCGGCCTTGTCGACAGCGCCGAGCTCGACCCCAACAAGCTGGCGCAGATGGTGCGCGACGGAATCGACCGCATCGGCAAGCTCTTACGCGGCGACTCCGAGGCGTCCCTGCTGGACATCATGCAGACCGCCGAGCAGAAAGAGGTCGTCGAACGCATCACTGCTGTGATGTCCCTCCTGGAGGGACACGCCGACGTGGTGATGGACGGCGTCGGACCGCACGTGATCCCGAGTGTGGAGGCGATTCGCAAGAAGTTCACCAAGCGGCGCGCCGGTGCCGGCCCGATCGATCAGCTGGTACGACGACTGCTCGGCTTCGACGCAAAGCTGCGGCAGTACCGCGACGGAGCTGTGTTCGTCCGCGGCGTCGTCGACAAGGTCGGTATGGACGGCTTCAACGCGGTCTGGGACAGCCCCGGCAACCTCCCCGGCAAGGACGAGATCGGTGACCCAGCGCGCTGGGTCACCCGCGTCCACGGCTGAAGCCTCCGCGCGCCGCCCTCCCATGCCCGCCGAACGCGAGTCGTCTCACCGGCTCGACCCGGCCGTCGCCGACGTACGTCGCGCGGTCCGGACAGCCCTCGCCGATCTGGAACCTGGCAGTTCTGTCGTGGTGGCGTGCTCCGGTGGAGCCGACTCGATGGCGCTGGCGGCCGCCACGGCGTTCGAGAGCAAGTTGGGCGGTTGGCTGGTGCGGGCCATCGTCGTCGACCATGCGCAACAGGACGAGTCGGCGGCGACGTCAGCGTTGGTGGCGTCGCGGCTGCGGGCGATGGGAGTGGGCGACGTTTGCGTCGTGCGAGTCGAGGTGTCGCCTGAGGGGTCGCCCGAAGCCGCTGCTCGCGAGGCACGGTACGACGCGCTCGAGCGGGCCGCCGGCGTCGACGACGCCGTCGTACTGCTCGGTCACACCCGCGACGACCAGGCCGAGACGGTGCTGCTGGCGTTGGCGAGGGGGAGCGGCACCCGGTCGTTGGCCGGGATGGCGCCGCAGCAGGGCCGCTACCGGCGTCCGCTGCTCGACCTCGGCCGGGCCGTCACCACGCGTGCTTGTAACGTGCTCGGAATCGAGGTGTGGGAGGACCCGCACAACTCAGACGGCCGTTACACCCGGGTGCGCGTACGGCGCGACGCGCTGCCGGCCCTACAGGAGGCGCTCGGTCCCGGTGTGGTCGATGCGCTGGCTCGCACGGCCGCGGCGACCCGTCACGATGCCGACGCACTGGACGCTTTGGCGGCCGAGCTGTACGCGCAGGTCGGTTCCGGGCCTGGTTTCAGTGCGGGCAAGCTGCGAGTCGACGCGCTGCTCGAGGCCCCCACCGCACTGCGCCGCCGTGCCCTCCGGCTGGCTGCACTGGCAGCAGGCAGCCCCGCAGGAGAGCTGTTCGCCGTTCACGTCGACGCGGTCGAGCGGCTCCTCACGCACTGGCACGGCCAGGCAGCGATCAACCTGCCAGGCCGGGTGAGCGTCGTACGCCGAGGCGACGCGCTGTGCTTCAGGCGCGGTGACCTGTTGAGGTGACGTCTGCCGCTTCAGCCGTGTGCAGGACGTACGCCTGTGGGACGCTATCGGCGTTGCCCGTCTCCCATCCCTGCTGGAGAACCTGTGGACGTCGAACACGTCGAAGCCGACCTCGCGAACATCCTCCTCACGGAGGAGCAGATCCAGCGCCGGCTAGGTGAGCTCGCAGCCGAGATCGAGCGTGACTACGCCGGCCGCGACCTGCTGCTCGTGGGAGTTCTCAAGGGGGCGGTGATGGTGATGGCCGACCTTGCACGATCGCTCAACCGGCACGTCGAGATGGACTGGATGGCGGTCTCGTCGTACGGGTCCGGCACGTCGTCGTCCGGGGTGGTGCGCATCCTCAAGGACCTCGACACCGACATCACCGGCAAGGATGTGCTCGTCGCCGAGGACATCATCGACACCGGGCTCACCTTGTCGTGGCTGGTGGCCAACCTCGAGTCCCGCGGCCCGCGCACGGTCAACATCTGCACCCTCCTGCGCAAGCCGGACGCCCAGGAGATGGCCGTCGACGTCAAATACGTCGGATTCGACATCCCGAACGAGTTCGTGGTCGGCTACGGACTCGACTACGGCGAGTCGTATCGCAACCTGCGGTCGGTTGCGACGCTGTCGCCACACGTCTACTCCTCAGTCGGGGCCGGCGACCGCCTCGATCCGGGTGAGCGGGCAACACGGACCGGATTTGCGGCTGCCACCACGCCGATTTTGTCTGTAGGTGACAATGGAGGTCTTGACCGTCAGTGATGGGTAGGAGGAACGGGGCCGTCTCGCCCCGGATGACAAGCGTGAAGCGTTGGTTCCGTGGACCGTGGTTGTGGGTCGCGCTCTTCGCGATCGTCATCCTGGTCGTGCTCGAGCAGGTCTCCTCCCGTAGCGGTGCCGAGGAGATCTCGACCTCGAAGATGATCGACACCCTGCAGTCGGGCGAGGTCAAGAGCGTCGTGCTCGTCGACGGCGACCAGACCATCGAGGCGACGCTCAAGAACGGCGATAAGGTCACGGCGCAGTGGCTGGTGGCACAGGGACCTCGCCTCGTCCGACTCGTTCAGACCGAGGTCAACAACGGTGACATCTCTGACAAGTATGACGTCGAGGTTCCCAAACCCAGCCTGTTCTGGACCCTCATCACCAGTTTCCTGCCGATCCTGCTCATCGTCTTGTTCTTCCTGTTCATGATGAACAGCTTGCAGGGCGGCGGCGGCCGGGTGATGCAGTTCGGAAAGTCCAAGGCCAAGGTGGTCAGCAAGGACACGCCGAAGACGACGTTCTCCGACGTCGCCGGAGTCGACGAGGCGATCGAGGAGCTTCACGAGATCAAGGAGTTCCTCCAGCAGCCGGCGAAGTTCCAGGCCGTCGGGGCCAAGATTCCCAAGGGTGTGCTGCTCTACGGCCCGCCGGGTACCGGCAAGACGCTGTTGGCGCGCGCCGTCGCGGGCGAGGCCAACGTCCCGTTCTACTCGATCTCCGGCTCGGACTTCGTCGAGATGTTCGTCGGCGTGGGTGCCTCGCGCGTCCGTGACCTGTTCGAGCAGGCCAAGGAGAACGCCCCGGCCATCGTCTTCATCGACGAGATCGACGCGGTCGGCCGCCATCGCGGCGCCGGTATGGGCGGCGGTCACGACGAGCGCGAGCAGACACTCAACCAGCTCCTCGTCGAGATGGACGGCTTCGACGTGCGCGGCGGTGTGATCTTGATCGCAGCGACCAACCGACCCGACGTGCTTGACCCGGCGCTGCTGCGACCGGGCCGCTTCGACCGGATGGTCGGGGTCTCCGCGCCCAACATGGAAGGCCGTCACAAGATCTTGCAGGTGCACTCGCGTGGGAAGCCGATCGCTACCGATGTCGACCTGTTCGCGGTCGCTCGGCGTACGCCGGGGTTCACCGGCGCCGACCTCGCCAACGTGCTCAACGAGGCGGCGCTGCTCACCGCCCGGCAGGACAAGAAGCAGATCGACGAGCACCTGCTCGACGAGGCGATCGACCGCGTCAGTATGGGACCTCAGCGCCACTCGCACCTGATGAGTGAGCAGGAGAAGTTGATGACGGCCTACCACGAGGGTGGCCACGCCCTGGTTGCGGCAGCGCTCCCCGGCACCGACCCGGTCACCAAGATCACGATCCTTCCGCGTGGTCGTGCACTCGGCTACACCCAGGTGCTGCCTGACGCCGACAAGTCGTCGGTGTCGCGCAACGAGCTGCTCAACCAGCTGGCGTACGCGCTCGGTGGGCTGGCCGCGGAGCAGCTCATCTTCCATGACCCGACGACCGGCTCCTCCAACGACATCGACAAGGCCACCAAGGTGGCCCGAGCCATGGTCATGAGCTACGGCATGAGCGAGCGGCTCAGCGCGGTCAAGCTGGGCGACGAGAACAGTGAGCCGTTCCTCGGCCGCGACTTCGGCCACACCCGCAACTACTCAGAAGAGGTGGCGGGAATCATCGACGAGGAGATCAACAAGCTGCTGACCAACGCCCACCAGGAGGCGTTCGACATCCTCGTACAGAACAGGCACGTCCTCGACACATTGGTCACCGAGCTGCTCGAGCGCGAGACGATCGGACGGGTCGGGCTGGCAGAGCTGTTCACCGACCTGCAGCTGCGCCCGGAGCGGCCGGCCTGGACCGGGTCCGACACCCGGATCCCGTCCGACCTCCCGCCGGTGGCAGTCCCGGTCAGCGTCAACGGCCGCGACGAGCCGTCGTCGGAGATCCGGATCTCCCCGGGGCAGGAGACCCCCCAAGGTTCGTTGCCGAGTGACCTCGGACCTCCGGCGGGTCCACCCGGCGCGCCTCCGGGAGGACCGCCGCTGGGACCCCCGCGCGATGCCGAGGGCTGACCCGGCGCCGATGGGTGTCGACCCGACCTGCGCCCCCGCGGCCCGCGAGATCCCACCGTTCGACCACGCGCGCGCAGAGGCAGCGGTCCGGGAGCTCTTGATCGCGCTCGGCGAGGAACCCGACCGCGAGGGGCTCGTCGACACCCCGCGGCGAGTGGCGGCGGCGTACGCCGAGATGTTCGCCGGGTTGCAGATGCGGCCCGAGGATGTGCTCACCACGACGTTCGACCTCGGCCACGACGAGATGGTGCTCGTCAAGGACATCGAGGTGTGGTCGATGTGCGAACATCACCTGGTGCCGTTCAGCGGCGTCGCCCACGTCGGCTACATCCCCAGCAGCGACGGCCGGCTCACCGGCCTTTCGAAGCTGGCACGCCTGGTCGACGTCTTCGCCCGACGGCCGCAGGTGCAGGAGCGGCTGACAACCCAGATCACCGACTCCCTGGTGCGGATCTTGCGGCCGCGGGGGGTGATCACCGTCCTCGAGTGCGAGCATCTCTGCATGACGATGCGAGGGGTCCGCAAACCCGGCTCGAAGACAGTCACGAGCGCCGTGCGGGGACAGCTGCGCGATCCAGCGACCCGGGCTGAGGCGATGAGCCTCATCCTCAGCTGACTGGGGGCCGTTTCGACATGTTTGCCCGCCCTCCAAGGTACGTCGCCGGGTTGCCGAGGCCCGATCGCTGCCTCGTCATGGGCGTCGTCAACGTCACCCCCGACTCCTTCTCCGACGGCGGCGTCTGGCTCGAGCCGGCCGCGGCCATCGCGCACGGTCGAGCCCTGAGCGAGGCGGGCGCCGACCTCGTGGACGTCGGCGGCGAGTCCACCCGACCGGGCGCCGAGCGGCCCAGCGTTGACGACGAGCTTGCCCGTGTCATCCCGGTGGTGACCGAGCTGAGTCGTGAAGGCGTGGTGGTCAGCGTCGACACGATGCGGGCGAGCGTGGCACGCCAGGCGGTTGCGGCTGGTGCCCGCGCAGTCAACGACGTCTCCGGAGGGCTCGCGGACCCTGCCATGGTCAGCACCGTCGCGGACTTGGCGGTCCCCTACATAGTGATGCACTGGCGCGCCCACTCGACAACGATGCAGGACCTGGCGACGTACGACGACGTCGTCACCGACGTGTGCCGTGAGCTGTCACAGCGAGTGCATGCCGCGATGGCTGCAGGCATCGCCCATGAGCGCATCGCGGTGGACCCCGGACTCGGCTTCGCCAAGACCGGCGACCACAACTGGGAGCTGCTAGGCCGGCTCCGTGCACTGCATGAGCTCGGTTTGCCCGTGCTGGTCGGCACCTCCCGCAAGGCGTTCCTGGGACGGCTGCTGGCGACCGACGACGGCCAGCAGCGACCGGTGACCGCTCGCGACGACGCCTCGGCGGCCACCTCCGCACTGGCGGCGGTGGCCGGTGCCTGGTGCGTGCGGGTGCACGACGTACCCCGATCTCTCGATGCGGTGCGGGTCGCGAGCCGGTGGGCGAGGTCGACGCCATGACCGATGCGGCCGACTTCGGGAACCGGCAGGTGGTCCAGGTGTTGGACGTCAACGCTGACTTCTATGCCGCGTTCGAACGCGCCGACTTCGACGCGATGGCAGCGATCTGGGCCGACGACGATGCCGTCGTCTGCGTCCATCCGGGAGCGAGCCCGATCCGCGGACGGCGCGACGTGATGCGTTCGTGGCTCGCGTTGATGGCACATGCCCAGTACATCCAGTTCTTTCTCACCGACATCGAGGCCGCGGTCGTCGACGACATCGCGACCGTGACCTGCAGAGAGAACGTGCTGTCGGCCGGCGCGGACATGCCGAAGGACTCGTTCGCCGGTGGGAGTGCCGCTGCCACCAACGTGTTCAGACGCACGGCCGGTGGCTGGAGGCTGTGGGTGCACCATGCATCCCCGGTACTGTCGGTGGCGCCCCACGACGAAGGAGGTGGCGTGTGACCGACGCAACCGGCCGGCGGTTGGACCGGATCGTGCTGACGGGGCTGCGGACGCATGGGCACCACGGCGTCTTCGAGGGCGAACGGCGCGACGGGCAGGAGTTTGTCGTCGATGTCGAGGTGGGTCTTGACACCCGGGCGGCTGCCATGACCGATGATCTGTCGGCTACCGTTGACTACGGAGCGCTTGCACAGCGAGTGCATGATGCAATCGCCTCCGAGCCCGTAGACCTGATCGAGACGCTCGCGCAGCGGGTGGCAGATATCTGTCTGGCGCCGCCCGCCGACTGGGTACAGGTCACCGTCCACAAGCCAGCCGCACCCATACAGGTGGCGTTCGCCGACGTCAGCCTCACGATTCATCGGAGTCGACCATGACCGAGTCGCCCAACCCGCACATCATCGATCCGGACACATTAACCGGTGAGATGCGGCCCATCCGACCGGCCGTGCTGGCTCTCGGCAGCAACCTCGGGGAGCGTCACGCCAACCTTCAGGGGGCTGTCAGCTCCCTCGCCGACACCCCAGAGGTGCACGTGGTGGCGGTGTCGTCGGTCTACGAGACCGAGCCGGTCGACGCCCCGGAGGGGTCGAAGAAGTTCCTCAATGCCGTGATGCTGGCTGACACCACCTTGTCAGTGGCGACGCTGCTCGATCGCGCCAAGGCCGTCGAGGACGCTTATGGCCGCGAACGCGGCGAGCATCACGCGCCTCGCACGCTCGACGTCGACCTGATCGTCGTGGGCGACAGAGTTTCCGACTCGGCCGAGCTGACGCTGCCGCACCCGCGCGCACACGAGCGCGCGTTCGTGTTGGTCCCGTGGCAGGAGCTCGACGACCAGGCGGAGATCTCCGGCAAGGGCAAGCTGTCCGACCTGCTCGCAGGGCTCGACACCGGCGGGGTCATCCGTCGCGACGACCTGCTGCTCGAGTTCTCGTGATCTTCGAGGGTGGCTGATTCTCCTGAGCCTCCGCAGGGGACGTTGAGGCCGACGCGATTGAGCGTGCTGGCCGCAGTCTTCGTGGTGGCTGGCCTGGCCGGGTACGTCTTTGTCACGGTGGTCGAGGCGGCGTACGTCAGCGCGCCACGGGTGGAGTGGCCGGCAGTCGCGGCGCTCGCCATGATCGCCGGTCTGCTGGCGGTGTTCGCCTGGACGACCTACCAGACCGTGCACCGCGACCGTGGCGTCATGCAGCCGCAGCGGGCCGTCAACCTCCTCATGCTCGCCAAGGCCAGCGCGCTCGTCGGTGCCGTGGTGGCGGGAGGCTACCTGGGGTTCGGTCTCAGCTTCGTGGACCAGCTCGAGGCAGCGCTGCCGCGGGAGCGAGCCATTCGATCCTTGATAGCTGCTGTGGCTGGTGTGGCCATCGTGATTTTTGCGCTCCTGCTCGAGCGCGCCTGCCGCATCCCGAAGGACCCCGAGTCCTAGCATCGGACCATGTCAGGTCGCCGGCGTCTCCCGCGCAGCAAGCGGATCGTGGTCGCTGTCGGGCTTATCGCCGCCACTGGCGTGATTGTGGTCGTCTTGGT
>JACCVZ010000119.1 GCA_013697905.1 Nocardioidaceae bacterium | reverse complement strand
GTACGACGCCGGACCGGAGGCGGCGCGGCTGGGTGCGACGGCGATGATCGACGTCAGCGACGGCCTCCTCCAAGATCTCGGCCACGTTGCGTCGGCGAGCGGCGTCGCGATCGATGTCGAATCAGCTCGCTTCGACGTGCCCGAGCCGTTGCAGGCGGTCGGTGCTGCCCTCGGCGTCGACCCGAAGAACTTCCTGCTCACCGGCGGCGATGACTACGGCCTGGTGGCGGCGTTCCCGTCGGAGGCGGCGTTGCCTGACAACTGGCGGGTGATCGGCGCGGTGCTCGACGACGGCGAGCGTGGGGCGGTCACCGTGGATGGGGCGCCGTACGACGGGCCGACTGGGCACGAGCACTTTCGTTGAGTCGACGCCGCAGCCCGGGGGGGCCTTGCGTCCAGAAGCTGAACACGTTGGTACCGATCCAGATCTTGGGTCCCTTGCCAAGGATCTTGTAACTGATGCTCTCGACATGACATCCCGGACCTTGGGCAAGCCCCCCGCTCGGGACCTGACCGGCCGCCGCCGCAGGAACGATGCCGATGAGCGACCCGACCAAGGTCAGCGCGACGCTTCGAGACATCACAGAACCATGGGAGGCACCTCTCCTTGGAACGTGCTCTCAGGCTGGCCCCGGCCGCAGCGGGTGTCAAGGAACGTCGTCAGGCCATCCGAGGACGAAAACACCAGGACAGCGTGGCAGCCCCGAGCCAGCCGGCTCAGGCTGCTTGCGTAGTCAGGGTGTCAGCGGGTGACCTTGCCCGCCTTGAGGCAGGAGGTGCATACGTTGAGGCGCTTCGGAGAACCGTTGACGGTGGCGCGAACCCGCTGGATGTTGGGGTTGAAGCGACGCTTTGTGATCTTGCGTGACCACGGACGGTTGTGACCGAAGCCAGGCTTCTTCGCACAGATGTCGCAGACGGCAGCCACGGTGTACTCCTGATATCAAGCGGAATGAGTTCGGCCCAGCGCTTGCTGCCGGGCAACCGCACAAGAATAACGGATCGTCGTCGTCGGGCGCCAATCCGCTCCCGGCGCCCTCGCGGCCACCGGGCGTTAGGGTTTGCGCAGCCACCGAAGGAAGAGGAACACCGATCGTGAGCACGTCCCCCGAAGTTGCGCTGCTGCTGCGATGGTGCGACCGCGCGCTCGCCGGCCTCGGTGAGGCACGTGAGGAGATCGACTCGCTCAACGTCTACCCGGTGCCTGACGGCGACACCGGGACCAACCTGTATCTGACGTTCGAGGCGGCCCGGCAGGCCATCGTCGAGTCCAAGCCGAGCTCGCTCGTCACCGCCCTCACGTTGTTCGCCCGCGGCGCGCTGCTCGGCGCCCGCGGCAACTCCGGTGTGATCTTGTCCCAGCTGATGCGAGCCGGCGCCGCACAGCTGATGCGTGGCGACCCGAGCAAGCCAGGCCAGCTGCTTGCCGACACGCTCACGTTGGCTGCCGACGCTGCGTACGACGCCGTGGCGGAGCCGGTCGAAGGCACCATGCTGACGGTGGCGCGAGCGGCCGCGGCGGCGGCGCAGGAGGCCGTCCCGCGAGCGCCCGAGGACCTCGCCGGCCAGATGGGTTTCGTGGTGAAGGCCGCAGCGCTTGCCGCGCGGGAAGCGCTCGAACGCACCCCCGACCAGCTCGAGGTGCTCGCGATGGCCGGTGTCGTCGACGCCGGTGGCCGCGGTCTCTGCGTCATCTTCGACGCCGCTGAGGAGGCACTCACCGGGGCTCGTCCACCCGCTCGACCGCGCCGGCGGAACGCACCCTTGCCGAGTCCGTCGCTGCCGACGGGTGACCTGTCACCGGACGGCCCGGCATACGAGGTGATGTATCTGCTCGACGCCGATGACGGTGCGATCCCGACGCTGCGCAGCAAGCTCGGCCCGCTGGGCGACTCCCTGGTGGTCGTGGGCGGCGACGGTCTGTGGAACGTCCACGTGCACGTCGACGACGTCGGTGCCGCGGTCGAGGCCGGGATCGAGACCGGCCGGCCGTACCGCGTCCGTGTGACGCACTTCGCCGAACAGCGCAGCCAGTCACCAGGCACCGTCACCGACAACCGGGAGGGACGGGGGCTCGTCGTGGTGGCCGCCGGAGACGGGCTCGCTGCGTTGTTCGAGGCAGCCGGTGCCGTGGTGGTGAGGGGTAGTCCAGGTCAGCGCACCTCGACCGGCGCGGTCCTGGACGCGATCCGGGCCACCGGGTGCGACGAGGTGATCGTGCTGCCGAACGACTCCGACACCATCGCGGCCGCCGAGGTGGCTGCGGCGGCTGCTCGCGACGAGGGCGTCCGTGCCGCGGTCATCCCCACCCGCGCCCAGGTGCAGGGGCTTGCCGCGGTGGCGGTGCACGAGCACGGACGCAGCTTCGACGACGATGTGGTGACGATGACGTCGGCAGCCGGCCACACCCGCCAGGGCGCGGTTACGGTCGCCGTTTGTGACGCCATGACAATGGCCGGTCCCTGCGAGGCCGGAGACACTCTCGGCGTCGTCGAGGGCGATTTCGCGATCGTCGGTCCGAACCTCGTGGTGGTGGCGGTGGAGGTCGTCGACCGGCTGCTCAGCAGCGGCGGCGAGATGCTCACGGTGGTGCGCGGGATCGACGCCGACGACGAGCTTGTCGCCGCGCTCGAGGCGCACGTTCGGCGTACCCGTGCAGAGGTCGAGATCGTGGTCTATGACGGCGGTCAGCAGCGCTACCCGCTGTTGCTGGGCGTGGAATAACGGCGTGCCGTGATGGCTGGCGTCTCGCTGGACACCAAGCTCACCGGCGTCGTCGGTGGCAGGAGCTCCGACCCGCTGCGGAAGTCTCTCGACATCCAGACCGTCGGAGACCTGCTGACGCATTACCCCCGCGCCTTGCAGGACATCGGTGAGCTGAGCGACTTCTTGCAGCTGGAGGACGGCGACCACGTGACCGTGATCGCCAAGGTGCTCACTGTTGTCAACAAGCCCTACAAAGTGAAGGCGACTGGCCGACAGGCCCAACGCACCGAGCTGAGCGTCACCGACGGGCAGCGCGAGCTCTCGTTGGCGTTCTTCCAGCAGCCATGGCGGGTGAAGCACCTCAGGCCAGGGACGATCGCGATGTTCAGCGGCAACGTGAGCGTGTTCAAGGGCCGCCGCCAGCTCGCTCACCCCATCTGCGAGACGCTCGGGTTCGGCGCCGACCTCGACGAGTTCGCCGAGCACGAGGTGCCGCGATGGGTGCCCATCTACCCCGCCACCGCGGCGGTTTCATCTGAGAAGATCCGCGGCTGCATCACACAAACGTTGCTGGTGCTCGAGGACGTGCCCGACCCCTTACCCGACGACGTACGCCGGTCCCACCGGCTGCTGACCTACGACGAGGCTCTCCGCGCCATCCATCAGCCCGCCGATCCGCGAGAGTTCGAGCGCGCCAAGGACCGATTGCGGTTCGACGAGGCGTTCGTGCTGCAGACCGTGCTCGCACAACGCCGCCAGCAGACGCTCGCGTTGTCGGCGGCGCCGAGGCCTCGTCGCGAGGGCGGATTGGTGACCAGGTTCGATGCGCAGCTGCCGTTCGTCCTCACAGCGGGCCAGCGCGACGTCGGTTCACAGCTCAGCGCCGACCTCGCCCGGGCCCATCCGATGCATCGGCTGCTCCAGGGTGAGGTCGGCTCTGGCAAGACCGTGGTCGCGCTGCGGGCCATGCTCCAGGTGATCGACGCCGGTGGCCAGGCGGCGCTGCTTGCTCCGACCGAGGTGCTCGCGGCCCAGCACCACCGGTCCATCACGACGATGCTCGGCCCGATGGCAGAGGCAGGCATGCTGGGCGGCGACGCCGAGGCGACCAGGGTCGAGCTGATCACCGGGTCGATGTCGACCTCGCGACGCAAGGAGAGCTTGCTCAACGCGCTATCGGGGGTCGCGGGCATCACGGTCGGTACGCATGCCCTGCTCGAGGAGACGGTGCAGTTCGCGGAGCTTGGCCTCGTTGTCGTCGACGAGCAGCACCGATTCGGAGTCGAGCAACGGGCCGCGCTCACCGGCAAGGTCAAGGACATGTCGCCTCATGTTCTGGTGATGACCGCCACCCCGATCCCGCGCACGGTCGCGATGACCGTCTTTGGTGACCTCGACGTCTCTACCCTGCGCGAGCTGCCGGCCGGGCGGGCGCCGATCCAGACCAGCGTCGTCCCCGCCGCCGAGCGGCCGGCTTGGCTCGACCGCGCTTGGCAACGGGTGCGGGAGGAGGTCGGCAAGGGTCAGCAGGCATACGTCGTGTGTCCACGAATCGGAGATCAGGGTCTCGAGCCGACGGCGGCTGACGAGGCGGCGTACGACGAGGAGCCCGGCGCTTCCCGGCGGCCGCCGCTCGCGGTCGTGGATGTTGCCGCCGAGGTGAGCAGTCGGCACCTCGCCGAGGTGCGGGTCGACGTGTTGCACGGACGGCTTCCGGCCGACGGGAAGGACCAAGTGATGCGCAGGTTCACCGCCGGTGACATCGACGTCCTCGTCGCCACCACCGTGATCGAGGTCGGAGTGGATGTCCCCAACGCCTCGGTCATGGTCGTCCTCGACGCCGACCGGTTCGGAGTCTCCCAGCTGCACCAGCTGCGCGGCAGGGTCGGCCGGGGCAGCGTCGCAGGTCTTTGTCTGCTCGTCACCGAGGCCGACCCCGAATCGCCGTCGCGGCAGCGACTCGACGGTGTTGCGGCGACGTCGGACGGATTCGAGCTGGCCCGACTCGACCTCGAAAGTCGCCGCGAGGGTGACGTCCTCGGCGTCAGCCAGTCCGGTCGGCGGTCGAGCCTCAAGCTTCTTTCCGTCCTGCGGGACGAGGAGGTGATCGCCGCGGCCCGTACCGCTGCGGACGAAGTCGTGAGTCGTGACCCGGAGCTCGACCAGCACCCCGCGCTCGCTGCGGTGGTGGCCAGCTTGCTCGCCTCCGAGCAGGCGAGCTACTTGGAGAAGTCATGACCCGCATCGTCGGCGGTAGCGTCGGTGGACGCCGCATCCAGGCACCACCCGGCCGATTGACCCGGCCGACAACCGATCGCGTCCGCGAGGCTTTGTTCTCGGCAGTCGAGGCCCGGATCGGGACGCTCGCGGACCGTCGTTTTCTCGACCTGTACGCCGGCTCAGGCGCCGTTGGGCTCGAGGCCAGGTCACGCGGCGCCGCCGCCGTGACATTGGTCGAGCAGGACCGACCCGTTGCCGCGCTGATTCGCCGCAACGCTCGCGAGCTGGGATTCTCCGAGGTGACCGTGGTGCAGGGCAGCGTCGAGCGCTGGGCTGCCCGGCCGGGTGGCGACACCGCCTACGACGTGGTCTTCGCCGACCCGCCGTACCCGGTCTCAGCCGACGTACTCGGGGGCGTGCTGGTCATGCTGGCGGAGCACGGCCATCTCGCCCCGAGTGCCCTGCTCATCCTGGAGCGATCCCGCAGGGATCCGGGATGGACATGGCCGAGCGGGTTCCGTGAGGTGCGCGCGAGGCGCTACGGCGAGACAATGCTCTGGTACGGGCTCGGACCGTGATCCAGCCCGATGAACAGGGCGTCCATGCGGGCGCCGACCACCATCTCGAGGAGCCGACGTTGCGACGAGCAGTGTGCCCCGGGTCCTTCGACCCGCTCACGGTCGGTCATCTCGACGTCGTGACCCGTGCGGCCGGCTTGTTCGACGAGGTGGTGGTCGCCGTGCTGGTCAACGACAGCAAGAGCAGCCTTTTCAGCGTCGAGGAACGGGTCGGGATGCTTCGCCGCGGCGTCGCCGACCTCGGCAACGTCGCGGTGGACTCCTTCGAGGGTTTGCTCGTCGACTTCTGCCGGGACCGCGACGTGACAGCCATCGTCAAGGGCGTGCGCAGCGGTGTCGATCTGGGGTACGAGGTACAAATGGCGCACATGAACGAACGGCTGGCCGGAGTGCAGACGGTGCTGCTGCCGACCGCTCCCGACCTGTCGTTCGTCGCCTCGAGCCTGGTCAAAGAGGTGGCTCGATTTGGCGGGGACGTGTCCAGCCTCGTACCGTCGTACGTCCTCGAGCCTCTTCGACGCCGGCTCGGCGAGCTGCCCGATGCCAGCGCGCGGCCCATTAGATCTGGAAGGACGACGAAACGACGGACTCTGAGGCCGCGAGTGCGTCGGCGGTCCAGAACCGATGACTGAGAAAGGCGATCCGTGGACGTCCAGCAGTTGGTCGAGCAACTACGCCTGGCCATCGAGCAGGCTCGGTCGATGCCCATGTCGTCGTCCGCCGTCGTCAACCGCACCGAGATGCTCGACCTGATCGGGCAGCTCGAGGCTGCGTTGCCACAGGCCATGGCCGCGTCCGACCGGGTGTACTCCGACCGCGACTCCGTGCTCGCCGACGCCCGCAAGGAGGCCGATCGGATCGTCGTCGAGGCCCAAATCCGACGCGACCAGCTCGCGTCCGAGACCGATGTTCACCAGCTCGCCAAGCGCGACGCCGACCGGCTGCGCGCCGACGTCGACCGTGAGGCGTCCTCCCTGCGCAAGGAGACCGACGAGTACGTCGACCAGCGGCTGGCGTCCTTCGAGATCACCCTCACCAAGACACTCGAGGCCGTCACCCGCGGGCGCGAGCGGCTGCACGGCCGCTCAGGCCTCGACCAGCCGGCGAACGACGAGGAGCCGTTCCGGTTCCCCGGTCACCACGACGACTAGCGTCGCCCGCCAGGTGAGGCCGGGGCGCAGCTGGCAGAGCGCCGATTTGAGGCGACCGCCACCCAGCGGCTACCCTTAGTGGCTGCCTCTCGCCAGAGAGGCGGGGTCTGTCATGCCAGACCGACGCAAGCTATCGGAAGTCTTGTGCGATGCGACTCGACCCGCGTTCGCCGCTCGTGATCAACACCCATGAGCTGGGGCGACGACCCGGATCGATGCGCACCCTCGGGCTCACGGTGCCAGCGCCGACAGATCTCGGCAACGAACTCATCCGCGTCCCCGAAGCGTCGCCCGTCGAGCTGGATCTCCGGCTCGAAGCGGTGATGGAGGGGGTGCTCGTGTCTGGAACGGCACGGGCGACGATCTCAGGGGAGTGTGGACGGTGCCTGGAGCCGCTCGAGGGAGACCTCGACGCGATGCTGCAGGAGCTGTACGTCTACGCCGAGAGCGACGCCCGTGACGATGAAGCCAGTCGGCTCGACGGGGAGTTCCTCGATCTCGAGCCGGTCGTACGTGATGCGGTCGTGCTGGCCCTGCCGTATCAACCCGTGTGTACCCCTGACTGTCCCGGACTGTGCCGCGAATGCGGAGCTCGGCTCGCGGATGTTCCCGACCACACGCATGAGGAGAGCATCGACCCCCGCTGGGCCGCGTTGTCCGCCCTGACCGTGAACGACGCCGACGGCGCTAGCACCGTGGTCGGCCGAGACGAGGAGTAACCGTGGCTGTTCCGAAGCGGAAGATGTCGCGCAGCAACACGCGTCACCGCCGTTCCCAGTGGAAGGCAACCGCGCCGTCGCTCGTGGTCTGCACCAACCCCGCGTGCGGGTCCAAGCATCTGCCACACCGGGCTTGCCCCGAGTGTGGTCAGTACGGCGCCCGCGCCGACCGCCGCCAGGTTCTCTGAACCTGACACTGTGGATCGGCCTGCGGTGACCGCGTCACGCGTAGAGCTGTGTGCCGCTCTCGGTGTCGAGGACCTTGATCCAGGGCTGCTCCACCTAGCCCTGACCCACCGCTCGTACGCCTACGAGAACGGCGGGCTCCCCACCAACGAGCGACTGGAGTTCCTCGGGGACTCCGTGCTCGGTGTCGTCGTCACCGAACACCTCTACCGCACCTTTCCCGATCTTTCCGAGGGCCGGTTGGCGAAGTTGCGGGCCGCCGTCGTCAACGCCCGGGCACTCGCCACAGTCGCCCGCACCCTCGGGCTCGGCGACCACTTGCTGCTCGGTCGCGGTGAGGAGTCGACAGGAGGACGAGACAAGTCCTCGATCCTGTCCGATGGCGTTGAGGCGCTGATCGGGGCGATCTATCTCGCTCAGGGCTTCGTGGTCGCTGCGGAAGCGGTCCACCGCCTGTTCGATCCGCTGATGACTGCCGCCGCCGACCTCGGCGCCGGCCTTGACTGGAAGACAAGCCTGCAGGAGCTGTCCGCAGGCCTCGGCCTCGGCGTCCCGGAGTACCTCATCGACGACTCCGGACCCGACCACGAGAAGACGTTCGTGGCCCGAGTCCGGGTCGCCGACGGCGTCTACGGTCGCGGCACCGGCCGCTCCAAGAAGGAGGCGGAGCAGCAGGCAGCCGAGACCGCCTGGCGCACCATCCGGTCCGAGCACCCCAACGTGGAGGCGCCCGCCGTGACCACCGGGGCCGACGCCTCCGTCGGCTGACTGCCCCTGCCGTGCCTGAGCTGCCCGAGGTCGAGGTTGTCCGTCATGGCCTCGAGAAGCTCGTGGTCGGACACACCATCGAGCGGGTCCTGGTCCTGCACCCCCGCTCGGTGCGACGCCATGTCGCCGGCGTGTTGGACTTCGAGACCCAGCTGGCAGGCCAGCACATCGTCGCCGCCCGCCGTCGGGGAAAGTACCTGTGGCTCCCGCTGGGTTCGGGCGACGCTGTGCTGGGTCACCTGGGCATGAGCGGTCAGATGCTGGTGCAGTCGCGCGGGGCAGCCCCCGAGCGGCATCTGCGGGTCACGTTCGAGCTTTCCGAGGGGCGCGACCTGAGGTTCGTCGACCAGCGGATGTTCGGTGGCCTGCTCCTCGCCCGCGACGGGGCCGAGCTGCCGCTGGAGATCGCCCACATCGCCCGCGACCCGATTGACCCGGAGTTCGACCAGGCGGCGTTCGCGGCTGCTCTGCGCAGCCGGCGTACCGGCGTCAAGCGGGCGTTGCTGGACCAGACGCTCATCTCGGGGGTCGGCAACATCTACGCCGACGAGGCACTTTGGGCTGCGCGGCTGCACTACGCCAGGCCGACCGAGACGTTGCGGCGGCCTGAGGTGGTGCGCCTGCTCGACGAGGTTCGGGCGGTGATGCTGCGCGCGCTGGGGGAGGGCGGCACGTCGTTCGACGCGCTCTACGTCAACGTCAACGGCCAGTCGGGATACTTCGACCGCTCGCTCGCCGCCTACGGACGCGAGGGACAGCCGTGCCTTCGGTGCGGTACGCAGATCCGCCGCGACGCGTTCATGAACCGCTCGTCCTTCACCTGTGCACACTGCCAGCCGCGCCCACGCCGAGCCCACTGGTGAGGTCCGCGGCATGGGGGTGACAGTCGGTCGGTTCCGTCAGCGGGCGCGTTCGACGGCCACGGCCGCTGGCACCTGACCGGTCACGTCGATCGGCGTCCAGGGCTCGGTCCGCACCCACTCAGACCCGCACCCCGCACAACTGAACACGGACAGTTCACCGACCCGCTCGTCGTACCAGCGCGCGCCGGTTCGCCGCCAGACGCAGATCGACTGGCAGGGCCAGCTCTCGACGGAGCGCACGCTTGTCGGAGGCTCCGAGGCGCCGTCTTGGGGCATCGCACCAGTGTGGTCCACGGGCGCCGAGACGGTGCAGTCAGGCTGCAGTTGACCCCAGCCACGACCGGTGCCACCCTGGAGGGAGCAGCAGCGAATCTCACCGCCGGCCCCGGCCGCCCGCTGAGTGTCGGCGCCACACCACACCCTCGAGTGCAGCGCTGCGGACCTACCTTTGTTCCTGGAGGAACCATCCATGGCCAAGGCTCTTGTTGGGTACGTCGGAGCAGACCCCAGACTCCTCGACGACAACCAGCGGCTGCGCCGCAAGATCGCCGACCTCGAAGCCATCGTGTTGCGGTTGCAGGCAGAAAATGATGCCTTGCATGCCCAGGTCCACGATGGTGACCTGCTGACCGTCCCTGAGCAGCTAAGACAACACGCGGCCGTCCGCGCCTGACGCGGACCCCCACAAGCGCCGTTTCGTCTTCCGAGGCGCTTGCCATGTCCACAAGCCAGCTGGCTTGTCGACATGGCAAATGTGCCACGTCCACCGGTGATCTGCCGTGCGGACCGCGGCGAGTGCACGGCGTGGTGACGGGGGAAGGGTCGGCGTTCGCGGGTAGTGTTCGGGCTGGCCTTCCCCCCACGTCTGAGCCACGGCCGACCACGGCGCGAGGCGTCTGAAGGAGCACCTTGTACTTCGAAGGAGCATCGTGCACCTCAAGACCCTGACGCTGCGCGGCTTCAAGTCGTTTGCCTCGAGCACCACGCTTCAGCTCGAGCCGGGCATCACCTGCGTGGTCGGCCCGAACGGCTCCGGCAAGTCCAACGTCGTCGACGCACTCGCCTGGGTGATGGGCGAGCAGGGCGCGAAGTCGCTGCGTGGCGGCAAGATGGAAGACGTCATCTTCGCCGGTACCTCGGCCCGTCCGCCGCTGGGTCGCGCCGAGGTGCTGTTGACGATCGACAACACCGACGGGGCCCTACCGATCGACTACTGCGAGGTCACGATCTCGCGGACCATGTTCCGCGGCGGCGGGTCCGAGTACGCCATCAACGGCCAGATCTGCCGTCTGCTCGACGTACAAGAGCTGCTGAGTGACTCCGGCATCGGCCATGAGATGCATGTCATCGTCGGGCAGGGGCAGTTGGACGCGATCCTGCACGCGTCGCCCGAGGACCGCCGCGGATTCGTCGAAGAGGCCGCGGGTGTCCTCAAGCACCGCAAGCGCAAAGAGAAGGCAATGCGCAAGCTCGACGCGACCGACGGCAACCTCACCCGGCTCAGCGACCTGCTGACCGAGATCCGGCGCCAGCTCAAGCCGCTGGGACGTCAGGCCGAGGTGGCCCGCCGCGCGTCCCAGGTCCAAATGGAGACTCGTGACGCCCGCGCCCGGCTGCTCGCCGACGACGTCGTGGGGGTCCGCGGCTCGCTCCAACGCGAGCTGGCCGACGAGGTGGCTCTCAAGGCGCGTCGGGGGGCCGTTGAGAGCGGCCTTTGCGACGCCCGCCAGCTGGAGGTCGAGCTCGAGGAGCAGCTGCGCGCCGACGCGCCACAGCTGGCCGCGGCCCAGGAGACGTGGTTCGCCCTGTCCGGACTGCGTGAGCGCATCCGCGGTACCGCGAGCCTGGCCGCCGAACGGGTGCGCAACTTCACCGACGAGCCCCTCGAGGAACGTCATGGGCAGGAGCCCGACGAGCTCGAGGTGCAGGCTGCCCGTGTCCGCGCCGACGAGGACGCCATCAACGCCGAGGTCGAACAGCTTCGTGAGGGGCTCGGCCGCGCCGTCGACGGACG
This sequence comes from Nocardioidaceae bacterium, assembly GCA_013697905.1. GTDB lineage: Bacteria > Actinomycetota > Actinomycetes > Propionibacteriales > Nocardioidaceae > JACDHG01. Next base: position 7,183 of record JACCVZ010000119.1, on the reverse strand, counting down.
CCGCGAAGCCGAGGACGCCTACCGTGCAGAGGAGGGTCGGGTGGCCGGGCTCGTACGCGCCGCTGCCGACCGGCGCGAGGGGCTTGCCCACCTGCATGGGCAGGTCAACACCGTCAAGAGCCGAGCGGCAGCAGCCCGAGAGGAGATCGGCCGACTGTCGGAGTCGCTGGCCCAGGCGGTCGCCCGCGCCCACCGCGCACAGCGGGACTTCACCTCGCTCGAAATCCGCATCGCCGGGCTCGACGCCGGCGAGCGCGGGCTCGACTCCGAGCACGAGGGCGCGGCGTCCCTGCTCGAAGACGTCGACGCCCGGCTGGCCAAGGTCCGTGAGGAGGCTCAGACGGCCGAGCGCGACCGCGCTGCTCTGGCTGCGCGCAGGGAGGCTCTCGAGACGGGTCTTGCCCGCAGGGACGGTGCCGGGGCCCTCCTCGCCGCCAGCGACGAGGTGTCGGGGCTGATGGGGTCGGTCGCGGCACTGTTGTCCGTCCGCCACGGCGACGAGGCGGCAGTAGCGGCTGCGCTCGGCAGTGCCGCCGACGCTGTCGCCGTCCAGGGTCGCGACGAGGCCCTGGCCGCGATCCAGCATCTCAAGACCGCCGACCTCGGCCGTGCCGAGATGGTGCTGGCGGGCGGGGAGGTCGACGTCATCAGCTGGCCTGTCCTCACTGCCGGCGCGGAGTACGCCGTCGACGTGATCGACGCTCCCGCCTCCCTGCGACCCGCGCTGCACCGCCTGCTCTTCAAGACCGCCGTCGTAGCGGACCTGGCTGCAGCGCAGGCCCTGGTGAAGCAAGCGCCCGACGTGGTGGCAGTGACCCGCGACGGCGATCTCGTGAGCACCCACTTCGCGGCCGGCGGTTCGGCTTCGCAGCCCAGCCTGATCGAGGTCCAGGCCGCCGTCGATGTCGCCGCCCAGGACTTGGCCGATGCCGCCGCGGCCTGCGAGCGCCTTCGCTTCGAGCTCACGGCGCTTGAGAACGAGCGCGCCGACGTGCAGGGCAGGGTCGACGTCACGCTGGCCAAGCTGCACGAGTCCGACGCCGCGATGGCGGCTGTCGCCGAGGAGCTCGGCCAGCTCGGCTCGCTCGCTCGCAACGCCAGGGCCGAGGCCGATCGCATCCGGGACGCCATCGCTGCCGTCGAGGAGGCGCGGGACCGAGATGCTGCCGGACTCGCGGAGCTGGTGGCCCGGCTGACAACCGCTCAAGGGGCGCCCGACCACGAGCCAGACACGTCGCAGCGCGAGCGGCTGGCCGAGGTGACCAGCTCCGCGCGCGCCGCCGAGACCGACTCCCGGCTGGCGCTGCGGACGGCGGAGGAACGCGGCCGCGCTGTGCGTGGCCGTGCCGACTCACTGGTCAGGGCGGCTCAGCAGGAGCGGACGGCTCGCCAACAGGCCATCGTCCGTCGCGAGCGCCGGGTCGGTCAGGCGCGGGTCGCCGCAGCGGTTGGCGCGGGGGCGCAGGTCCTGCTAGCGGCCCTGGAGCGTTCGCTGGCGGAGTCGTCGCGGCGGCGCACGCAGGTCGCTGAGTCCAGGAGCGAGCGCGAGCAGCGCCTCGCGACGACCCGTGCCGGGCTCCGCGAGCTCGAGGTGCAGCTCGCCACCTTGACCGACACCGTGCACCGCGACGAGATGGTGCGGGCCGAGCACCGGATGCGGATGGAACAGCTCGAGCAGCGCTCCCTCGATGAGCTCGGGCTCGACCTCGAAGCCCTGGTCGCCGACTACGGCCCAGACGAGCTCGTGCCGGCGCTGCGGATCCCTGACGACGAGCCCATCGAACCCCCGGTCGGCGCGGCCAACGTGGTCGCACCGCAGACGCAGCCCGAGCCAGTCCCGTTCGACCGCGAGGAGCAGCAGAAACGGCTCCGGTCCGCCGAGCGCGCGCTGGCGCAGCTCGGCCGCATCAACCCGCTCGCGCTCGAGGAGTTCTCGGCGATGGAGGAGCGGCACAAATATCTCACCGAACAGCTCGAGGACCTCAAGAAGACCCGTCGCGACCTGCTCGACATCGTCCGGGAGGTCGACCTGCGCGTTGAGCAGGTGTTCACACAGGCGTACGTCGACGTGGCGCGTGAGTTCGAGCAGATCTTCCCCCGCCTGTTCCCTGCCGGCGAGGGACGCCTGGTGCTGACCGAGCCCGACGACCTGCTGACCAGCGGCATCGAGGTGGAGGCGCGCCCAGCCGGCAAGAAGGTCAAGCGGTTGTCGCTGCTGTCCGGTGGCGAGCGGTCGCTGGTGGCAGTTGCGTTCCTGGTCGCGTTGTTCAAGGCGAGGCCGTCGCCGTTCTACATCCTCGACGAGGTCGAGGCGGCTCTTGACGACACCAACCTCGGCCGGCTGCTCGACATCTATGAGGAGCTGGGCGAGGTCTCCCAGCTGCTCGTGATCACCCACCAGAAGCGCACGATGGAGTGCGCTGATGCGTTGTACGGCGTCTCGATGCGCGATGACGGCATCTCGGCCCTGATCAGCCAGCGGATGCGCGAAGCGGCGCCGGTCTAAGCGCCGACGCGGTCCCGCGTTACCCGGGTCACATCCCAGGCCGCTCTCAGCGTCCGGTGCGAAATCGCTCACTGACGCCGTGGCAAGATGACCAGTGCGCGTTCGCGCCGACGCCCCCTTCCTTGAAAGACGCCCTCCGCCATGTTGATCATTGCCCTGTGCCTGCTCGCCCTGCTCGTGCTTTCCGGTCTTATCGCCGCCTATGCCGCCTTCCCGCACCGCGGAACTGACATCCCGCACGCGGAGTGGTTGTCCGCCGTGATGGTGAAGGCTCGCGACAAGATCGCGTCCTGACGGCCCTCCGCGCCGCGTCGGTCCGCCTACCATCTGGGAGGATGACTCTTCGTGATTGAGTTTGTGCTCGTCGCCTCAGGGCTCGTGGTTCTCGGCCTCATCCTGCTGGTGGGGCTGGTCACGACTCGCCGCGGCCGATCTCGCACGGACGAGGCAGCACCCGCGCCCGGGCGCGGACCGGCAGCGGGCGACGACCGGGCCGGTGCCGGTGATACCGCCACGACCACGGTCGATGACGTGGTCATGCCCGACGACGTCGTCGCTGGCGCAGATACGGCGGCGTACCCCACGGAGACTCCCGACCCAGTTGCCGGGCGGCTGCAGCGGCTGCGCACCCGGCTGGCCCGCAGCCAGTCGACGCTGGGCAGGAGCCTGTTGGCCCTGCTGTCCCGCGACCGGCTCGACGACCAGACCTGGGAGGAGATCGAGGACACTCTGCTCGCGGCCGACGTCGGCGTCGGACCCACCCAGGAGCTGGTCGAGCGGCTGCGCACCCGGGTCAGGGTCGAGGCTGCCTCGGGCGAGGCCGCCCAGGCGTTGCTCCGCGACGAGCTGGTCCAGCTCGTCGACCCGACACTGGACCGGTCACTTCGCGCGGACCGGCTGGAGGGTAAGCCGGGCGTGGTGATGGTCGTCGGCGTCAACGGAGTCGGAAAGACCACCACGGTCGGCAAGATCGCTCGGGTGCTGGTCGCTCAGGACAAGGATGTGCTGCTGGGGGCCGCCGACACGTTTCGTGCAGCCGCGGTCGACCAGCTGACCACGTGGGGCGAGCGGGTCGGCGTACCGACCGTGCGCGGGGGAGAGGGAGCCGATCCTGCAAGCGTCGCGTTCGAGGCGGTACGGGCGGGCATCGAACAAGAAGTCGACACCGTCCTCATCGACACGGCCGGGCGGCTGCACACGAAGACCGGCCTGATGGACGAGTTGGGCAAGCTCAAGCGCGTCGTGGAGAAGCAGGCGTCGGTCGGCGAGGTGCTCCTGGTGATCGACGCCACCACCGGCCAGAACGGCCTCACCCAGGCACGCATCTTCGCGGAGGTGGTCGACATCACCGGCATCGTGCTGACGAAGCTTGACGGCACGGCGAAAGGCGGCATCGTCATCGCAGTGCAACGCGAGCTCGGCGTACCGGTCAAGCTCGTCGGTCTCGGTGAGGGCGGCGACGACCTGGCGCCGTTCGAGGCCGAGGCGTTCGTGGACGCCCTCCTCGGCACCTGACCCTCGCGAGGTCAGGCGCCGGCGCCGTCCAGCGCGGTGTCACTCGGCCGCATCGCCCAGCGGATGGTGCCAGTCAGCAACCGGCCGGCCGCCCGGACCGCGACCGCCTCAGTCACCGGCAGGTAGGGCAGCCGCAAGGGCCACCGGGTCCACCGGGGCATCAGCCCGACCGCGGCGGCGGCGATGAAGCCGTAACCGGCGCGCGCAGCCAACGGCAGCGGCGGGTTGAGCAGCATGAACCGCGCCGCGGAGCGGGCCTCCCGCGTGCCAGTGAGCTCTGGGCGGTAGGCATCGAGCTCTGCTCGCAGCCCGGCCTCTGTCCGCGGGGCGTCGATCACACCCAGCGCTTCCGCGACCCGGCCCGTCTCGGCGACGTAGGTGTCGCGATCGGCCTGGTCGAGCGGTTCCGCGCCGTACGCCGAGTGCGCGGCCAGGAAGCTGTCGACCTCGGCGATGTGCACCCACTTCAGCAGATGCGGGTCGGAGGCGGCGTAAGGTCGCCCGTCCGGTGCGACTCCGCGCACGTTTTCGTGGATCGAGCGGATCCGGGCGATCATGGCGTCGGCGTCGTCAGCACTGCCGAACGTGGTCACGGCCAGGAAGTGGCTGGTGCGTTGCAGCCGGCCCCACGGGTCACCCTTGTATCCCGAGTGGCCGGCGACCCCGGCCATCGCCAGCGGATGCAGGGACTGGAGCAACAACGCCCGCAGACCACCCACGAACATCGAAGCGTCGCCATGCACCCTGCGGATCGGGCTGTCGTCGTCGAACCAGCGGGGGCCGGGCGCGTCGATGATCCGCTGCCGTCGAGCTGGCCCCTCGGGACCTGCGACCCGGTGGAACAGCTGCTGGGCGAGCTGATCGCGAACGAGGTCAAGGGGAGTCGGGGTCACCGGTCCAGTATGCAGGGCAGTCGGCGAGCGAGCCGGTCGTCGAGCGTCGGCGACAATCGGGCGGCGTACTCCGGACCAGGCGCCTCAATGGCGGGAGCGTGCGAGGATTCGCTCCACCCAGCGGCGCAGGTCGTCGGCGAGCGTGCCTTCGGAGTCCAGCAGCCGCCTCGCCTGGTCTGGCGTCAGCCCGTCGGAGACCTGGCGGATGGTGACCGCGTGCGTGGGCCGGTGCTCGATCCGGATCGATGCGCCGGCTCGCACGGCGCCTGGCTCGCGAACTCCGAGCAAGGCGCCGACGCGGCCGGACTGGTCGAACGCGTGGTGGAAGCGGTGGATGCCGATGTGCCTGGCCAGTTTGGAGCACGGGGTCCGGGGCAGCCTCACCTCGAGCAGGATGCCGCGTCGGGGTCCGCCGACCCTCCACAGCTCACCGATGACAGCGTTCGTGACGTCGACACCGACCACGGTGAGGTTCTCCCCGAACTGGCCAGCAGCGATGTCGCGGTCGAGCCGCTCCGACCACCAGGCAGCGTCCTCGGCCGCGTACGCGTAGATGGCCTTGTCGAGCCCACCGTGGATCCGGGTGTCGCACTGAGTGTCGGTCACGAGTCCGAGCTCGCTCACCTCTACGGCTCCGACTACCTGCCGCTTGTCGATGGCCGTTGGTCGCGCGGGCGCTTCAGGGATCGTGTGCACGACGTTGACGCTGAGCACCGAGCCGGTCGGGGTCGTCATCCTCCCATTGTCGGGCGTCGTTGCGGGCGTGGGCTTGATCGTTCTTGTGATAGTGCGAGCAGCGCGCCGGCGTACCCTGAGTCGACCGAACGACCCGACTCAGCCACCGGAGCCGAAGTGAACCACCCGCTGTACTGGAGGGACCAGCAGGCGATGAGCTGGACCGCGACGGTCCTCGTGTCGTCGCCGGACGGTGTCACGCTCGACGAGTCGGCGTTCTATCCCGGCGGAGGCGGGCAGCCTGCGGATGCCGGAGTGCTGGAGTGGGGCGGGGTCTTCACCCGGGTCGAGGGCGTCAACGGGGCCGGCGCGCTGGTTCCGGTCGAGGGTGACCCGATGCCGCCTGTCGGTACGCCGGTCGTGGCTCGCCTTGACGACGTGCGCCGCCGGTCGCTGATGCGCACGCACTCGGCTCTGCACGTGGTGTGCGGTGTGGTCTTCCGCGACTTCGGCGCTCTCGTCACCGGATCCAACATGGAGCCGCTGACCGGGCGGATGGACTTCAACCTGCCCACCGTGCCCGACGGCTTCAAGTCCGAGCTGGAGCGCATCGTCAACGAGGAGATCGCCCGCGACCGCGCCATCAGCGCCCGCGTGGTCAGCCGTGACGAGGCACTCGCCGACGCCGAGGTGATGCGCACAGCACAGCACCTCATCCCTGCGCAGGTGGAGCAGGTCCGCATCATCGACGTGGAGGGACTCGACGCCCAGGCCGACGCCGGCACCCATGTGGCGTCGACGAAGCAGATCGGTGAAGTGACGATTGCCAAGGTGGAGAGCAAGGGCAAGGGTTTTCGTCGCGTGCGGGTGGTATTGCCGACAACCTGACCGCTGGTTGCGCCGCGGTCAGTCCGGGAGCTCCTGCCAGCTCCGCACGAGCTCGACACGGTCGCGCCAGGTCGCGTCGCCGGCGGCGCCTCTCCAGGCGCCCACCCAACCGCGGTGTCGCTCCGCCCGCGCGATCATTGCTTGTTGGCGTGCTTCCCAGCGGGGACGGGCGCCGTACCCGTCCCAGAGCGCGGACAGCGCCGTGACCCGGTCCGGATGGTGCATCCGCACGATGAACTCGCACCAGCCCAGATCGGTCAGCGGGTCGCCGACCGTGCACCATTCCCAGTCCGCGAGCAGCAGCACCGTCGTTCCGGCGGGGTCGAGCACCGCGTTGTTGGGCCCGAAGTCATGGTGGACGAGCACTCCGGTGCCGTCGTACGTCGGCAGGAAGCCGGGTGGCACCGACTGGAGCTCCGCCAGCAGCCGCCCGAGCGTGAACAGCACCGCTTCGGCGCGGCCGTCGCTGATGAGCTCTTGCCCGGGCAGCCCGTCGACGTACGCCGTCGTGAGGATGCCCGGCTGCGAGTCGAGGACAGTGGCGACCGGTAGCCGATCCGCGAGTGCCCGCAGCGCTGCTTCCTCACGAGCCTGTCGTGCGGCAGCGTCGGGTCCGGCGTAGGCCTTCGTGACGCTGTCGCCGATGCGGTGGCACGTGTTGGTGTAGGCGTGCGGCATCGGCTCGGGGTGCGGCATGGCCTCATCG
>JACCVZ010000096.1 GCA_013697905.1 Nocardioidaceae bacterium | reverse complement strand
CGAGAAGATCGCACCACTTTCCGAAGACCTTCGAGCTGGGTGGCGGCAGGCAGATGTCGATAACGTGTGCCGGGCGGGTTGGTGACTACCGAAACTCCTGACCCGATCCGCGGCCAGCAAAGTTCAGTGGCACCCGAACCAAGGAGGATTCGTGTCAGTGCTCTCCGACCTCGTCTCAGCCCTGTCCGCCGGTGACATCGAGGTGGTCGACCTGACCTCGCCCCTGTCCAGCGAGACGGCCGTCTTGCAACTGCCCCCGGAGTTCGGCCAGACCGCTCGGTTCGAACTCGAGGAAATCAGTCGGTACGACGCCCGTGGGCCGGCCTGGTACTGGAATAACTTCCGGACTGGGGAGCACACAGGCACGCACTTCGATGCGCCCAACCACTGGGTCACCGGAAGGGACGGTGCAGATGTGGCCTCTGTCCCGGCACGCCGGCTGGTCGCTCCCGCCGCGGTTCTTGACTTCGCAGCTGAGGCGGCCCAAGACGCCGACTTTTTGCTGGAGGTGGATCACATCAAGGAATGGCAATCCAACCACGGTCCACTCCCGGAGGGCGGCTGGCTGTTCTACCGTACCGGCTGGGACCGGCGTCAACGGCAGGAGGAGATGCTGAACGCTGACGTCACCGGCCCGCACACGCCGGGAATGTCGGTCGAGTGTGCCCGCTGGGTGGGGGAGGAGTCGCCGGTCATCGGTGTGGGGGTCGAGACGGTGGGCACCGACGCCGGAGCGGCACACTCCTTCGATCCCGCTTTTCCCTGCCACGCATTCTTTATGGGTAACGACAAGTACGGCCTTACCCAGTTGCAGAACCTAGGCCGGCTGCCAGCGAAGGGCGCCGTGGTCATCGCTGGGCCGCTGCCCATCGTCACCGGTTCTGGCGCCCCTGCGCGGGTCTTGGCCCTGGTCGAGCGCTGATGCTAGTCGCCGAGGCCATCGGTCGGACTCTTGGCGCGGTCGGCGTTGACCACGTCTTCGGGGTGGTGGGATCCGGCAACTTCCATGTCACCAACGGGATGATCGCTGCTGGCGCCAGGTTTGTCGCGGCCCGGCACGAGGGCGGCGCCGCAACCATGGCCGACGCTTACGCTCGAATGACCGGCAAGGTGTCAGCGGTCAGCGTCCATCAGGGCTGCGGCCTCACAAACGCGATGACCGGCATCGCTGAGGCGGCCAAGAGCCGCACACCGCTCGTCGTACTCGCTGCTGAGGTCGAGCAACCGCGATCGAACTTCTACGTCGACCAGGCTGCATTGGCCGAGTCCGTAGGTGCGCTGCCCATGCGTGTCACATCGGCGGAGGACGCAGTAGCGCAATCGTGCGCTGCTGTGACCACGGCGCTGCACGGCCGCCGCACCGTGGTGCTCAACCTGCCCTTGGAAGTCCAGGGCCAACGGGGCACGCTGGCGGGCAAGCTGCGGTTGCCCCGAAGCGCCTCGGCAGCCATTGCTGCGGACTCCGACGTCGCCGCCCTCGCCGACGCGCTGCAGCGGGCGGAGCGGCCTGTCTTTGTAGCCGGCAGGGGATCCAGAGGGGTCGGCTGCGGGCTGGCCCTGGAGAGGGTCGCTGAGCGCTGCGGTGCGCTGCTGGCCACGTCGGCTGTGGCGAAGGGCCTGTTCCACGGGAACCCGTGGTCGCTGGACGTCTCAGGCGGCTTCGCCTCGCCCACCGCCGCGACTCTCATCCGGGAGGCCGACGTGATCGTCGGATGGGGGTGCTCACTGAACATGTGGACCACCCGACACGGGCGGCTGGTCGGCCCGCAGGCCACTGTCGTCCAGGTGGACCTGGACGCGGAAGCGATCGGCGCCCACTGCGATGTCGCGTTTGGTGCGTTGGGTGATGTCGAAGCAGTCGCTCGGGCCGTCGGACCTCGCCTTGTGGAGCGCCGGCTTGGGTATCGCACCGCTGAGGTACGAAGGCGCATAAAGGAGTCGGTGCGGTGGCGCGACGTACCCTTCACCGACGCCAGCACCTCCGAACGAATCGATCCCCGCACCCTCACGATCGCCCTGGATGACCTGCTGCCCCAGGAGCGGGTTGTGGGCGTGGATTCCGGAAACTTCATGGGCTACCCCAGCATGTTCCTGTCCGTGCCCGACGAGCACGGGTTCTGCTTTACCCAAGCGTTCCAATCCGTAGGTTTGGGCCTGTCGACCGCGATCGGGGCCGCGCTTGCGCAACCGCACCGGCTACCGGTCGCAGCGCTCGGTGATGGCGGGGCGTTGATGAGTGTCGCTGAGCTGGAGACCGTTTCCCGGCTCGGCCTGCCGATGGTCGTGGTGGTGTATAACGACGACGCGTACGGCGCCGAGGTGCACCACTTCGGTCCGGGAGGGGCACCGCTCGACACCGTCCAATTTCCACCGACCGACATCGCTGCGATCGCGCGTGGGTTCGGCTTCCAGGCCCATACCGTACGCAGCGCAGAGGATCTGCTGCCCTTGAGGCATTGGCTCTCCAGCGGTCGGTCGCAACCAGTTCTCATCGATGCCAAGGTGACCGCTGATATGCCGTCGTGGTGGCTCGAGGAGGCCTTCCGCGGCCACTGATAACCCGTTCACTGCGGCCACGTCGAGTGCGCCTTGGTCTCTGTTCTGATGAGCAAGAAGCCAGGGCGGACAGCACCAGCACCCGCTAGCAGTGCCCGCCGTCGCCTCATCGGTCACTCGAGTCGCCTGTGTCCACAACTTCAGGTTCGGGGCTAGCGGGCCTGTTCGGGGTTTTGACAGACTCCGACGAGTTGTCGCGCGGGAACGGGGCTGGTGTCGTGAGTCGCACTCTCACCACAAGCGGACCGACCGCACCTCCCGCCATCGCGAGCCTGGATGCCGACGTACGCGATGAGGTGCGCCGCAGCGGCATCGACCCGTTGACGCAGGTGGAGACCGTACGCCGGTTCGCGCAGTCGGCGGTGCGTGCGCATGACGACCGCAGTCTTTCCGGAGCGGTGCGCCCGCTGGACGACCCGGAGCGGATGGTCGCCGAGCTGGTCGCCCGGGTGGCCGGGTTCGGGCCATTGCAGGCCTACCTCGACGACCCGGCAGTCGAGGAGGTCTGGATCAACCAGCCGGACCGGGTCTTCGTCGCCCGCGACGGCAGCCACGAGCTGACCACGACGATCCTGACCACCGCCGAGGTGCGCGACCTGGTCGAACGGATGCTCAAGACGTCCGGCCGACGGCTCGACCTCTCATCGCCGTTCGTCGACGCGATGCTGCCGTCCGGCCACCGGTTGCACGTGGTGCTCGACGGCATCACCCGCGGCTTCAGCGCGGTGAACATCCGCAAGTTCGTGGTGCGGGCAAACCGGCTGGTTGAGCTGGTCGAGCTCGGCACGCTGACGCGTCAGGCGGCGACATTCCTGGATGCCTGCGTGGTCGCGGGACTCAACATCGTGGTGGCGGGCGGCACCCAGGCCGGAAAGACCACGATGCTCAATACGC
>JACCVZ010000066.1 GCA_013697905.1 Nocardioidaceae bacterium | reverse complement strand
ACAGGTGCCACAAGACCCCCCGGACCGAGTCCATCTGTTCGTGTGGGGTCGCATCGCTGTCGATCCAGTTGAGCAGCGCCTGATGCAGGTCTGGGCGCTGGGTCTTCTGGACAGACGCATCGGCGGCGGGTGCGGCCTGCCCGAGGAGCCGATGGACGACGTCGCGGTCGATGTTGTCGCCCTGGTGGTAGAGCGACACGTACATGTCGCGGGGGTCGCGCCCCACCACGACGTACGTCGCCCGGTCGTCGAGCCTCAGCCCGTCGAGGGGTGTGTGGGTCTTGATGAACCGTCGATGCCGCTGCGCGTCGAGCTGGGCGTAGACCTCTCCTACCGGGCGGATCCGCCAGTCCAGCCACGGCGACAGCTCGCGCAAGGGGGCGGGAGGAAGTGGTCGCTGGAAGATGAGCACGGCGCAGATCATCTGCATCCAGGTCGTGCCGCTCTTGGACCGCGTGCTGATCACGATGTCGCCGTCACGGAAGCCGAAGCCTGTCCAGCGGTCGCTGTCCTCGTCGTCGGACTGGTAACGAGACGGTGCGGCAGCCACGGCGTGACTGTAGCCGACAAGAGATCGCGGCCCGCCTGTCCGGAGAGGGCTGTGGCCGCCCGTCCGGCTGCTTCTGCGGACGTCCGCGAGCTGGTCAGCCGCGTTCGACGACCTCCTTCAGACCGGTCAGCACCATCTCCCAGGTGCCTCTCGACCGCTCGGCCTCATCCTCGCTGGCGTTGTTGTCCTGGCTCAGCGTGACTCGTGTGCTGTCACCCTGCCCGGCGAGTTCGTAGACGACGGTGTGGTAGTTGTCGGGCACGTCCTCCTGGCCGCTGGACGGGCTGAAGTGCGTGACCTTCAGCAGACGTTCTGGCTCGATCTCCACGATCTCGCCCTTGTCCTCGTACGCCTTGCCGTCGTACTCGCCCTTCCACACGATCGGGCTGCCCTGCTGCCAGTCGGTCTCCACCTGGGAGCCGAACATGTACTTGCTGATCTGGTCCGGGTCTGTCAGGGCGTTCCACACTTGTGCGGGTGAGGCACTGATCTCGGTTTCTGCGGTGGCCAGATGATCGGCCATGATGTTCCTCCTTCGACGACCTGTCACCACCTATCCAACACCCCGAGACGTAACCGCGTGACCCGTAGTCTCTTGCTTATGGCCGAAGCGGCCAGGCTGGGACGGACTTGTCAGGGTGGCGCGAGCGCAAAAGTGTCCACTGCACGCTGACAACTTTGTCAAGCCGGCCAGCCGGTTGAGGGGCGTCGTACATTGGGCGGGGTGAGCCACGTCGCAGACCTTGATCGCCCCTCCTCTTCCGCCCCCGAAGTCGCCACGCTCGGGCAGCTGCGCACCACCGACCACCAGCACCGCACCGTCAAGCAGGAGCTGCGCGCCAACCTGATCGCGGCGCTTCGGTCCGGGACGACGGCATTCCCGGGCATCGTCGGTTTCGACGACACCGTGCTGCCAGAAGTAGAGACGTCGTTGCTTGCCGGTCATGACTTCGTGCTCCTCGGCGAGCGCGGGCAAGGCAAGACGCGGCTGATGCGGACCCTGGTCGGCCTGCTGGACGAGTGGACGCCCGTGGTCGCCGGTTGTGAGATCAACGACCACCCCTATGCGCCGGCCTGTCTGCGCTGTCGCACCCTCCACGCCGAGGCTGGCGACGCCCTGCCGGTCGGCTGGCTGCACCGGTCGCAGCGGTACGGCGAGAAGCTGGCCACCCCCGACACCAGCGTCGGCGACCTGATCGGTGACGTCGACCCGACGAAGGTGGCCGAAGGCCGCACGCTCGGCGACCCTGAGACCGTCCACTACGGGCTGCTGCCCCGCGCCAACCGCGGCATCTTCGGCATCAACGAGCTGCCCGACCTGGCCGAGCGGATCCAGGTGGCGCTGTTCAACGTGCTCGAGGAACGCGACATCCAGGTACGCGGCTACGCGCTGCGCCTTCCCCTCGACCTGCTGCTCGTCGCGTCAGCCAACCCGGAGGACTACACCAACCGCGGCCGGATCATCACCCCGCTCAAGGACCGCTTCGGCGGCGAGATCCGCACCCACTACCCGCTCGACATCGACGACGAGGTGGAACTCGTCACCCAGGAGGCGCAGCTCGTCGCCGAGGTTCCCCTTCACCTGCTGGAGGTCGTGGCACGGTTCACCGAGGAGATGCGCGGCTCCAGCGCGATCGACCAGCGCTCCGGTGTCTCCGCCCGCTTCGCGGTGGGGGCGGCCGAGGGGTTGTCCGGTGCGGCACTGCGTCGCGGCGCGTTGCGCGGCGAGGACGCGCCGGTCGCACGGGTTGGCGACCTTCCCGGTGTGCTCGTCACGCTGCAGGGCAAGGTCGAGTTCGAGATGGGAGAGGAAGGGCGCGAGTCGGAGGTGATGGAGCACCTGTTCCGGGTGGCGGTCGCCTCGACGTACCGCGAGCACCTGGCGGGCGTTGACCTCGGCGGCTTCACCGCCCACTTCGTCGAGGGCGACACGGTCGAGACCGGATCGTTCGTCACGTCCGAAGCGCTGCTGCACCAACTCGGGACCGTGCCCGGGCTGGCTCAGGTGTTGGAGGGGCTCGGGGTCAGCGAGGACAACGTGTCTCCCGGTCAGGTCGCCGCCGCTGTCGAGTTCGTGCTCGAGGGCTTGCACCTCACCCGGCGGCTGTCCAAGGACAGCGTCGACGGCGTCACCGTCTACGGGGGCTGAGCAGTGCCACCGGAACTGCCCTGGCGTCGGCGAAGGCGTCGCGGCGATGGCTACCGGTACGCCGCCTGGCACGGCGGTCCGGACCCACTGACGCCGCCGTACGACGTCCGCGAGGCCATCGACGAGATCGGCAACGACATGCTCGAGGGGCGCTCGGTGCGCGAGGCGCTGCGGGACCTGCTGCGGCGGGGCCGCGACGGGCTGAGGGGCTTGGAGGACATTCGCCGCGAGGTGCGCCGCCGTCAGCGGGAAGC
>JACCVZ010000036.1 GCA_013697905.1 Nocardioidaceae bacterium | reverse complement strand
GCGGGGCTCAGTCTGCGCGGCCGTCTTGCCTGGGCGCAGAGCCGGCCCCTCATCGCCGCCAGCGCGGGAACACTCGTCTTCATCGGATTGCCGATGTATGTGCTGCTCGCCTCGACCGCGAGCAGTTTCTTCGACCCGAGTCCCTCGGGGGTGATCCACCGGTTCGGGACCGGCGTTCACGAGATCGCGACATCTGTGCTCCCACTCCTGGCGTCAAGCTTCCCTTGGTGGCCGTTCACGCTGCTGACCATCGTCATCGCGGTAGGACTACCCGCTGCACGCAACCGGCTGATCCACTGGTGGATGTGGATTCCTTTCGTCGCCGCGCCGGTGGCCTTCCTGCTGGCCTACCACTTCGTCAACCCCTTCAGCTTCGACACCCTGCCGTACCGGCCACGTGCTGCCTCCTTCTTCCTCCCGGCCTACGCGTTCGTCGTTGCGGCTCTTTGTGCTGTCGTCGCCGACCGCGAAGCAGCCCCCCGGCGGCTGCGGATCGGCTTGTCCGTGCTGCTGGGCGGAGTGCTGATTGGCCAGATTCCCAGCACCGTTGACGACGTGCTGTACAACGCAGCTCCCGACTTCGGCGAGATCTCCGACGTGCTTACCCAGGACCTTCCGGACGACGCCATCGTGCTCTACGACCGCCCAACCCCCGCCGGGCAGTCGCGACAACCCTTCCTCGGCACCCCGAGGTACATGGGCACGACGCCACACGTCGAGACGGTCATCGACCTGGCCAGCGATGCCGGCAGCATCCCCCCGAACGGGCCGGTGTACGTCCTCGTCAATGGCCAGTGCGCTTCGCCGGGGCGCTGCGCACCCTCGCGAGATCCATGGACGGAGCGGGTTCCCGGCTGGAGGATCGCCTACGAGAGGGAGCGGTTCTCGGTCTACGCGCCCACGCACGGGCAGCAGGGACGCAGCGGGGTCCTCCAGGCCATGAAGGCGTTCGGGGACGTCCTAGGACCCGAACTGGGGTACGTCGAGACATTCGTAGCTGCCGGCCTGCTCAAGGAGCAAGGCGAAGGGGCCAGCGGCAAGGCCCTCATCGAGCAGATGTACGCCCGAGTACCTGCGGAGCTCGAGCAGCGCATCCGCACCATGGCGGAGCAGGAACAGCTAGATCCGTTCGAGTGATCGTGCTTAGGACGAAGTCACCTGCTCTCGGCGGCTTGATCATGGCCGACAAACGAGGCTTGGCGACACAGTCTGATCAGACCAGCTGGCTCAGCCGACCGGTGCCGACGTCGTACAGGAAGCCGCCGACCGCGACCGATGGCGGAACCAGCGGGTGGGCGCGAACTCGGGCGACATCTTCGTGCAGCGCCCCCAGCTGGTCCTCTACTGCACCGAACGTCTCCCAAGAGGCGTCGCGTGCGCTGGCTTCACTCACCATTTCGCGCAGCTCCACCTCACTCGCCGTAGCCATGGCGCAGCGAGTGTGAGGCACGATCAGCACCCGATCGACTCCGAGCACGTGGACGCCCAGGATGAGCGCCATCAACGCCTCCTGGGTCACGCGCCCACCAGGGTTGCGCAGGATCTTCGCGTCACCGGGGCGAAGTCCGAGCATCCCAAGGGGGTCGAGGCGCGAGTCCATGCAGGTGACGACGGCGACGCCGGCGTGGGCGACGCCATCGAAGTCCGCAAGCTCGAAGTTGTCGGCGTATCGAGCGTTGGCGGCCAGCAGGTCATCGAAAGAACCGGTCATGCCGCTGACGCTAATGGGCCGGTGCCGGACCGGTGCCGCCGGGCAGGCACCGGCTCTCGAACAGCGGCGCAAACAACACTCAGCCTTGCGCAGCCTCTCCCTTCTAAGGCCGATCGGACATACGCTTCGTCCACAGACCATCCTCGGCCGGAGTGGCTCGCTGAAGTCCCGCGTCCACCTTTCGGGTCGGCGCACACTCACCCTTGGGAGGAACATGTTCGATTGGACTGGCAGCAGGTGGCGCGCTGAGCGACTCTCCACACGCTGACGACGGCGTGCTGGCCACGAAGCGATGACCACCGCCCTTCGGGTCGGCAACGCCGACCGGCGCGCCAGACTGGCCCGCCGGCACCACCTGGCCGCCGACGCGCGCGCCGAAGACGTTGGCACCGCTGCCCATGCCCTTGTCGGCCTGCACTCGACCGACCCGGCATCGGTGTACCTGTCAGCATGGGCGCGCGTCGACGGCATCACCCATGCCGACATCGACCGCGCGCTGTACGACGACCGCACGGTCGTGAAGCACATGGCGATGCGTCGTACGGTCTGGGCGGTGGCCACCGACCTCCTCATGGTCGTGCAGGCGGCCGCGAGCGACGACATCGCGACAGCGCAGCGACGCGGCCTCGCCCGCGAGATCGTCAAGGCGGGCATCAGCCGCGACGGCGAGCGGTGGGTGTCGCAGGCCGAGACCGCGACGGTCGAGGCCCTGGCCGAAGCCGGACCGACCTCAGGCCGGGACCTTTCCCGCCGGGTGCCGGCCCTGCAAGCGAAGCTCACCTACGGTTCCGGCGACAAGGCCCAGACGGTCGGAGTCGCCACCCGGATGATGACGATCTTGTCTGCATCAGGACAAGCCACCCGGGCACGCGCCGGCGGAGCCTGGAACGACCGCCAGCCTCGCTGGGTGCTGATGCGGGACTGGAGCCAGGCACTCGATGCTGACCGGCGACCGTCCGCGACCGAGGCACGCGGCACGTTGGCGCGGCACTGGCTCGGCGCGTTCGGACCGGCAACGCACGACGACCTGAAGTGGTGGACAGGCTGGACGGTGACGCAGACGAAGGCAGCACTACGGGATATCGGGGCTGTCGAGGTCACCCTCGCCGACGACCGGCAGGGCCTCCTGCTCGCTGCCGATCTGGAGCCGGAGGATCCCGTCGCCCCGTGGGTGGCGCTGCTTCCGGCCCTTGACCCGACCACGATGGGTTGGAAGGGCCGCGACTGGTATCTCGGTGCCCACCGCGCGCTTCTCTTCGACAGGTACGGCAACGCGGGACCGACGGTGTGGAGCGACGGTCGCGTCATCGGAGGCTGGGCGCAACACCGCGACGCACGGGTGGTGGTGCGGCTGCTCGAGGACGTCGGGAGCGACGTGGCCGCCCAGGTCGACACGGAGGCCTCGCGTTTGACGCAATGGCTGGGGGGAGTGCGGGTGCTTCCCAGCTTCCCGACACCGCTGCAGCGCGAGCTTGCCGGCTGAGCCACCGGGCGACGCGCCGGACCTATCATCCGTTCGGCTGATGACGGCAAAGGCCCGTTCGGCTGATTACGGCAAAAGGCGGAGTGTCGTGACGGTCAACGGGGGGCCGGTGGCGAGACGATACCTGCAGCGGTACCGAGGTGGTAAGTCTGCGAAGGGCTGTGACCTCGGGCCAGGCGGAGGGTGAGATGGCCACGATGGGCATACCAGTGCGCGGCGGCGAGCGCGCCGACGACAGCACCTGGTCGGGTTGGCCGGCACCCGAGACCTTGCTGCTTTGTCTGATCGCCTTCCTCGCCCTCATCGGCACGTCGGTGGTGGGTCTGCTCATCGGCACTGCCTCCTAGTATCCGAGCCCCGAAGCAGTAGCCCGGTTGGCACCCAGCAGCTAGTCAGGCCACTGAGCCCCTTGGGTCCTTCTGGGCCATGCCCATGCCTCACGTGGGC
The DNA here is from genome assembly GCA_013697905.1 of Nocardioidaceae bacterium. Classification (GTDB taxonomy): domain Bacteria; phylum Actinomycetota; class Actinomycetes; order Propionibacteriales; family Nocardioidaceae; genus JACDHG01. Next base: position 9,032 of record JACCVZ010000036.1, on the reverse strand, counting down.
CATGTGCGGCCAGGCCGATGTCCCCTACGTTGATCATGAGAAAGAAGAACTTTCATGATCAACGACCAACGACACCTGCGTGCGCGCTTGGCGGCCTTAGCCGTTGGCTGCATTGCTGCCCTGGCAGCAGCGACGACATTTCCCGCTGGGGTCGACGCGAGCACCACGACTGGCCCCCGGTTCGACAAACATCGCGTCGTCACCACTGGACTCGACAACCCTCGTCAGCTCAGCGTCTTGCCGAACGGGGACCTGCTAGTGGCCGAGGCCGGCCATGGCGGCAACAATCCAGACAACTGCTTCGGGCGCGGAGAGGACCAGTTCTGCATCGGCAAGACCGGAAAGGTCACCCGCATCCACGGCGACACAGTCAAGCGGGTGATGACCGGGTTGTTGTCGGGCGCCAGCAAAGACGGCAGCTTTGCAGTCGGTTCAGACGGAGCGAGCAAGCGACTTGGCGGCGGCTACTTCGCCATCATCACCGCGGTCCCGCCAGGCGCCGTACCGCAGGGTCTGCCTGGCTGGCAGTCCGGCCAGCTCCTCAAACGCCATATCGGCAGGCCGCTACGCGCGATCGCGAACGTGACTGCGTTCGAGCAACGCAACGATCCCGACGGCGAAGGTGTCGACTCCAACCCGTACTCAGTCCTTGCGCTTCGCGACCAGGTCCTGGTGGCCGACGCCGCCGGCGATTACATCGCCTCTGTCAAGAACGGCAAGGTGCGGCTGTGGGCGCTCATGCCGGAGTACGGCAAGAGAATCGACGCTGTGCCGACGACGTTGGCGCGCGGCGCCGACGGCAAGGTCTACGTCGGCGAGCTGCACTCGGAGATACCCGGTAAGGCCCGCGTCTGGAAGTACGACCGGCTCGGCAACCCAATCAGATGGTGGGGCGGGTTCACCAGCATCACCGGTGTCGCCAGAGGCAAAGACGGAAGCCTCTACGTGAGCGAGCTGTTCGGAGGAAGCTGCGGGTTCGACCAGATCCCCACCTGCTTCCCTGGGCGCGTCGTCAAGGTCTCGCCGAACGGTGACCGGAGCTATCGGAGGGTCCCGTTCCCGGCTGGCATCGTCGTGCGCAACGGCAAGGTCTCCGTCGTCACCTTCTCGGTGTCACCGTCTACTGGTTTCGGCGGCAACCCGGCGTGGAGCGGCCAGATCTGGCGCGTCTTCGGCGGCTGACCGAGAGACCACAGCGGGTGGCCCGGCAAGCTGTCGGGCCACCCTCGATGGCCGCTGAGCCGAGGGAAACTTCAGATCTCGAGCTCTCCGCCGGGAAAGGCAGCCAGTTCCACCGACGCCATCCCGAAGACGCAACTGAGCAGGACAGCATCGTCGACATACCCGCCCGCCTTGAAGTCCGGGATCAGGTCGTCCGGAGTCACCAAGTAGTGGAGGCCGGCGATGAGCAGCCGCTGCCGAGCCGCATCAGCCCCCGTCATTGCCAAAGACTCCTCGCCTCCTACCGTGCCAGCGTCGAGCTGGTCAGCGAGAGTGCGGGTCAAGGCCACAGCTGCACTCAGCCTGTCGTTCACCAACTCGAGCGAGCTGCCACGTACGTCGATCGCGTCGACGCGGTCGGCCAGCTGCCGCAACGCGCTGGCGTCATGGACCAGCTGCTCGGCTTCGGCGCGGCTGCGCAGGAACGCTGGTGAGCGAAACGCCTTGCTGACCGTGGCGTTGCCGTCCCCGACGGCCCGGGTCGCCCACTCTCGTCGAGCCTCGCCGCTCATCACACCACCTCAGGTCGTGACTCCGCCCCACACGGTAGCGGCGGCGGCGGCCTACCGCTCACGGCAGGCGCTCATTGGAGGGCTGCGTGGGTGTGATCGATAGTGTTGGGCACAGGGCACGACATAGGGTCGTGCACGCGTCTCGACACCGGGCACGCGACGACTGCATGCGAGAGGAACACTATGAGCAAGGTGCTTTTGCTGGCCGCCGGCGCGACCGGCTACGTCCTGGGAGCCCGTGCGGGGCGTGAGCGGTATGAACAGATCGTCACGTTGTCCCAGCGCACCTGGAGTAGCCCGAAGGTCCAGCAGGCCAAGCATGACGCCCAGGACCTGGCACGGGAGAAGGCCCCCATCGTCGGCGAGAAGCTTGGCGATGCCGCCAAAAGGGCTGCCAGCAGCGTCCAGTCCAAAGCCGGCATGAGTGGCTCACCAGATGTCTCGGACAACCCGAACATTGTCGGCCCTCAGGGCGACCTGCCCTGACCGCTGCGAGTGCCCCGTCGGCGCTCGCTGCTAGGCCGACGCGGCGAAGCGCTGGCTGCTGCGTTCTTTGGCCCGGGCGGCTTCGACCTCGCGGTCTCGTTTCGGCGCCTTGGTTACCAGGTCGTCGAGAAGCCGCCGGGTCGTGGCCGCGACCTGAGTGACTGCCTGGTCAAACGCGGCCTGGTTCGCGCTTGACGGCTTCGACGTACCCGCGACCTTGCGCACGTACTGCAACGCCGCCGCCTGGACCTCGTCGTCCGTGGCCGATGGCTCGAAGTTGTGGAGAGGCTTGATGTTTCGACACATGCCCCAAGGTTAGCCCGACACGCTTTGAATGTGGGCGGGCTGCCAACCAAAGGCGGCAAACCGCAGCGCCGGTGGAAGGGTTCAGTCAGGTGGCTGAGACGAGGTCGAATGCGCCACTGCGGAACGCGTCCACGAACGACGCATGGTCCTTGCGGGCCTTGATGGCATAACCGAGCCCGAAGTCGACCAGGTCCTCCACGAACGCCGCCACGTCGTCACCGATGGCGTCAGCGATGGCGTGCTCGGTCGAGAAGTCGACCAGGGACTCCTCACTGTCGTCGTCGGAGACGCAATGGATCTTCGCCGTGGCGCGACCCAACGAATCTAGCACCGGGGCCATCTCGTCGGGTTCGGTGATCTCGCCCCAGTCGAGGTCAGCCTCGTACGGTGACATCTCGGAGACGACAAAGCCCACACCGTCGACCGTCGTGTGCCCGAGGAAGGAGTCCGTGTGCACCTGGAGTGCGCGCTGACTCACCACCGTGCGATGACCCTCGTGCTCGAAGAAGGCCTCGACCTCCGAGTTCTGGAGCACCCGGCTGGCGGCGGCGATGTTTCCCTGCTTCATGGTGAGCAGGACGTCGTTCTCGAGTGCCTGGTTGTAGCCCTCGATCAAGATGGTGTACGCCGGCAGCCCAGCGCTCCCGATCCCGAAACCCTTCTTGCCCACGATGTCCTTGACATCGTAGAAGACATCGTGCTGCTCGCGCTTAGCCGCCGGAATCGACGTGAGATAACGCTTGTAGGCGCGTTCAACCTTCTTGCGCTCCGTCTTGCTGAGCTCACGGCTAGTGCCGCCGCGGCGCAGCCGGCGGTCGAAATCCACGATCTCGGTGACGGACTCGAGAAGCTCTACCCGCGTCGCCATCCGGGCGGCACGCAGCACCTCGTGGATGGCGCCGTGAGTGTTGTCGAGCCGGAGGGCGTAGGCGTGGTCGTGTGGTTCGTCGACGTAGTGGCCCACCTGATCCACATACGCCTTCAGATACGTCGCGGACAGCTCACGTACCTTGTCGTCGGGCAGCGCCTTCTGCCAACCCATCAACGCCAGGCTGGCGAGAAAGCGGCGAAGGTCCCAAGAGAAGTGCCCGACATAGGCCTCGTCGAAGTCGTTGACGTCGAAGACGAGGATTCCCTCGGAGTTCATGTACGTGCCGAAGTTCTCGGCGTGCAGGTCGCCGTGTATCCAGATCTTGCTAGTGCGGTCATCGGCGTACTTGTCCTTCAGATCCGCCATGTCGGCGTAGAAGAGGCACGCGCTGCCGCGATAGAAGGCGAACGGGTCGGACGCCATCTTGCGGAACTTTGTGCGAAACGCGTCGGGATCAGCCTTCATCAGAGGTTCGAAGGCCTCAATCAGCGAGTCGACGATGAGTCCTTCTCGCTTGCTGCGGGTGGCTGTCACCGAATCTCCTGCCTCAGACGAACGTGCGAACGCATGCTATGCCGTCGCGACGACGCGCTCTGCGGCGCGGTGGCATGTATGTGCGGCGTATGCAGCCTGTTCTGCCCGAGCGGACGAAAGGTTTAGGGGCCCCGGTTCAGGGCACTGCCGGTGCCGAAGGGAGGAAACACCCATGGAATTCGTCCTGTGGATCATCGCCGTCATCCTGGTGATTGCCGGCATTGTCGCCATCGTCCGCTCCCAGCTGCTCTGGGGGATCGTGCTGATCGTCGTGGGGCTGCTGGTCGGGCCCGGAGGAGTCAGCATCTTCTCCAAGTAGCGGCCGACTCACTCGCCGTGTGGCGCTGGCTCAGGGTCTCCTGAGCCAGCGTTGCCATGTGGTGGAGTGCGTGTTGATCCATGAGACGACGTCTGCCTCACCGACGTCGTACCCGCTCAACTCGACCAGCTCCAAGATAGTCGAGGCCTGCCCCGGCTTGAGCCGGTAGTTGTAGACCAGGTTGTACGCCGGGCTGTCGGACGCCGCGAACTGCGAGTTGGCGATCTTGACGAATGCGAAGTCATCGAAGGAGCACAGCGTCGTCCTGCCGTCCGGATCGCACAGATCCGCGGCCGACCCAGGGATCTGCACCGCGACGCGGCCAGGACCGTCTCCCAAGAACTTCTGTGGTCCCTCGACCAGGTAGAAGTTGGGGTTCTTCGTGTCGTCGTTGCTCCGCGGCGCCGCGAGCAGGTCGCGCATCCCAGCACGGGGATGGGTGTCCACGTAGTTCTTCAGTCGGAAGTCGAGGCCTTGGAACTCGAGGAAGGACTGCGCCAGCGGTAGTAGGGAAGGAACTGTTGACAACGACGGCCCCGGACTGCCGAAGACGGCAGGCGGGAGGTCGGGCAGGTCGCGTGCTGTCTCGATGCCGTACTCCGCCATGAAGTACGGCGCCAGCACGTCGACCCCGCCCACGATGCCGTTGGGACCTAGGTCGGTGACCGGCCCGTCAGGCGCGGTGAACTGCTGGCTGAGGTCGGCGCTGCCGTAGGCATCGAGGTAGACGTCCGCGCGGCCGGAAGCCACCAGCCGCCATGCCTTGCGAGAGTTCGTCTTCAGATAGGACACGTCGCAGCCCAACTCGTCCTTGGCGAGACGCCCGACGATGAAGGCGCTCGCCTCGTAACCGTTCCCCGGGCTGTAGGCGATGTTGAGCTCGCCGCAGGCGCCCCGGTTGGACTGCGGGAGGGGAGCGGTCTCCCCGACGGGTTCGGGGATGCTTTCTGAGCTGCACCCAACCGCGGTGACCACGAGCGTTGCCACGACCGCGCCCGCACGCCCGCGAAGCGTCGTCATCGAATCCGCACCCTCCCGTTGTCCCGACCCGCCGGGCCGAGACGTCCAAGGGTAGCCTCCGATACGGACCCCCGGCCCTGCCATGTTTCGACCGCGTCCGAGCGATGGCCCAGCTAGCGCGGGCCGTCCCGCCGGGGTCGGACGTCGTCACGACGCAGCGTCTCCGGCATCCGGAGCGACATCACCATCGCCACCAGTAGGACAGCAGCAGACAAGAAGAACGCCGACGCGAAGGATACGTTGTCAACGAGCCACCCGGCCGCCAGCGGTCCGGTGATGGCGCCGAGGTCCGACGCCATCTGAAACGCCGCGACGACGCGGCCGCCTCGACCTTTCATGATGTCGCCGACCACGGCACCGGGAGCCGTGCCGACGAAAGCACCGCCGACACCAATCGCCGTCATCGCGACCAGGAAGACAGGGAGCACGCTCGAGAACGCCAAGGTGACGAACGCGGCCGCAGTCACCGCCGAGCCCAGCACCATGGCTGGCCGTCGCCCACGGCGGTCGACGAACTGGCCGGCGACGAGGAGCAGCGCCGCTTGCGCCACGCTCGAGCAGAGGAACCCTGCACCGATCCAGACCGCACGCTGGCCCATAGCGTCGGTGACGAAGATGGGAATCAGGCTCATCCGAACTCCGAAGAGTGCCCACCCGATCGCGAAGTTCACCATGACCGCGCTGCGGTACGCCGGTTGCGCCCACGCCTCAGCCACGGTCGTCGAGACCACCTCACCACCCTTATCCGGTGCCGACCGCGCGTCACCGTCGGCGGGCTTGTGCACCGGCCTCAGCTTGGCCGAGCTCAGGAACAGAGCACCGATGCCACCTGCGGCGGCTAGCGAGATCGCATACACGAAGAACGGCAGCCGCAGCGAGACACCCGTCAGGAAGCCGCCCGCCAACGGGCCGAGCAGACCGCCGATGAGGAAGCCGCCTTGGAACAGCCCACTCGCTCGGCCGCGGCTGCCGCTGTCAACGACCCGGAACAGCAAGGCGATGGCCGACACCGTGAACATGGCCGACCCGATGCCGCCCAGGCCCCGCAGCACCAGCAGCTGCGGGTAGCTCTGTGCCAAACCGGCGAGACCGGTGGAGACGGCCACGATGCCGATCCCGATGGCCAAGATGGCGCGTTCACCGAACGCGTCGACCAGCCGCCCTCCGCCGAGCGCCGACGCGAACCGCATCACGGCGAACGCGGAGATCACCGCCCCCGCGGCGAAGCTGCCCACACCGAACGACTTGGCGAACAGCGGAATCGCAGGCGCGACCACGCCGAAGCCGACCGCGACCGCAACCGCGACCGCGACGAGGACGGCGACCTCCCGCGGGAGACCGATGAAGGGGGACTTCAGCACGGTCAGCTCCGCTGGCCACAAGGTTTGCAGCACACCGGAGAGGAGTGTCGGTCGATCATCTCTGTCGTGGGATCGCGCTCAGAGTCGGCGGCCGAACAGGTGGCCGGCAGCCTCACCGTCGATCTCGGCGGACTCGCCGCCGCTCGCCACCAGTACACCCCTGGCGCCTCGAGCAACGGTGACGATCTTTCCGGGCAGGGCGCCGACGCGCCGCAGCGCGGACATCAGCGCTTCGTCAGTCTGAACAGGCTCGGCGATCCGGGCCACGATGACGCGCTGCTCGTCGCTGCCGGCGATGGCTTCCAGTGGCTCGACCCCGGCGAGGAACGACTCCGCTGCCAGACCTTCACCAAGCTCGTCGAGGCCAGGGATGGGGTTGCCGTACGGCGACATGGTGGGGTGATCGAGGATCTCGACGAGCCGTCGCTCGACCGTCTCGGACATCACGTGCTCCCACCGGCATGCCTCGACGTGTACGTCCTCCCACTCCAGGCCGATGACGTCGACGAGCAACCGCTCCGCGAGCCGGTGCTTGCGCATCACCCGGGTGGCGAGCTGCCGCCCGCCACCGGTGAGCTCGAGGTGCCGGTCTCCCTCCACCGTCACCAAGCCGTCGCGCTCCATCCGCGCCACCGTCTGGCTGACAGTGGGACCGGACTGGTGCAGCCGCTCGGCAATACGCGCGCGCAGCGGAACGATGCCCTCTTCCTCGAGCTCGAAGATAGTACGGAGGTACATCTCCGTGGTGTCAATGAGATCGGTCACGCCGCGTTGTCCACCCTGTCGCCGAGTCGGTCGCCCGCTGCCACGTCATTGTGTCGCATCCGACTCTCAACACCAACCACCGAGGCGACTCCCCTCCCCTGCCGACGCAAGCAACTCCGCCCGGCGTACGGGAGACTGATCGCATGCCGACCTCTGTCATGTGGTTTCGCCGTGACCTGCGGCTGGCCGACAACCCTGCTCTCGTCGAGGCGACGCAACGCGGCACTGAGGTGGTGCCGCTCTTCGTCGTCGACCCGCGTCTCTGGCAGCCGGCGGGGCCGGCGCGACGGGCCTACCTGGTCGCCAGCCTGGAGTCGCTCGCGCAACGGACCGGCGGCCTCCTGGTGCGCACCGGCGACCCGGTCGAGGTGCTGCCAACGGTGGTGAGGGAGGCGCACGCCGACAGCGTCAACGTCGCGGCGGACTTCGGGCCGTACGGCGCCGAGCGGGACCGCTGCGTAGAGCGGACGCTGGCTGAGATCGGCGTACCACTCATGCGCACCGGGTCGCCGTACGCCGTCGCCCCGGGGCGGCTGCTGAATAAGGCCGGCGACGGCTACCAGGTCTTCACGCCGTTCTCCAGGGCCTGGCGCGACCATGGGTGGCCCGCCCCTGCCCCGGTGCCGCGCAACGTGTCGTGGAACGTGTCACTGCGCAGCGACCCACTGCCGACGGTCGAGCTCCCGGCGGGGTTGTCGTTGCCGAGCGCCGGCGAGGAGGCGGCCCGTCGACACTGGGGGGCGTTCGTCGCCGACCGGCTGGACGCCTACGGCGCCGCCCGCAACCGCCCCGACCTGGATGCGACCTCGCACATGTCGGTCCACCTCAAATGGGGCGAGATCCATCCCCGCACGATGCTTGCTGACCTCGAGGCCGCCGAAGGCAACCAGCGGTCGATCTCGACCTACCGCACCGAGCTCGCCTGGCGTGAGTTCTACGCCGACGTGCTGGCCCGGCGCCCCGAGACGGCCAGGGAGTACTACAAGCCTGACTTCGCGCGCCTGGCGTACGACGAGCCGGGCGACGCGCTCGAGGCGTGGAAGCACGGCCGCACCGGCTTCCCGATCGTGGACGCCGGCATGCGCCAGCTGCGCGCCGAGGGGTGGATGCACAACCGGGTCCGGATGATTGTGGCGAGCTTCCTGGTCAAGGACCTGCACATCGAGTGGCAGCACGGCGCCCGCCACTTCTTGCGGTGGCTGGTCGACGGCGACCTCGCCTCCAACAACCACGGTTGGCAGTGGACGGCAGGTTGTGGCACCGACGCTGCGCCTTACTTCCGGGTCTTCAACCCGATCGAACAGGGCAAGAAGTTCGACCCCGACGGCGACTACATCCGCCGCTATGTGCCCGAGCTCAGGGACGTCCCAGCACCGGAGGTGCACCAGCCGCGCGCTCCGATCGTCGACCATCGGGAGGAGCGGACGGAAGCGCTGTCGCGCTACGAGCGCCTCCGCAACGGCTAGCGCTCGCCCCCGATAGCCTCAGGCCGCATGAGCACGCTGACGATCGCTTCTCGGTTCATGGGGCCGGCGGGCTCCGGCAACGGCGGCTACGTCTGCGGGCGGCTTGCGCAACACGCCGGCGCTGGCGGCGACGTGACCAGGGTGGCACTGCGCCGCCCGCCGCCGCTGGAC
>JACCVZ010000021.1 GCA_013697905.1 Nocardioidaceae bacterium | reverse complement strand
ACCGAGCACCAGTGCAGCGCCGCACCAGGCGAGCGGCGACAGCCGCTCGCCGAGGACCAGCACACCGAGCAGCGCCGCCACCAGCGGCTCCACCAAGCCCATGGTCGCCACCGTGCTCGGCGGCACGATCCGCAGCCCGCGGTTGAAGCAGCTGTAGGCGAGCACGGTGGCGGCGAGCACGAGATAGCCGACCATCGCCGCGCCCGGGCCGGTCGTCGCCCACCCGAGCGGCGCGGTCAGCCCGGGGGCGAGCACCAGCGCCGCCACCGTGAAGATCGCCGCGATCGCCACAGTGGTGTCGGTCGGCGTACGGCCGACTGCTGATCCGGCGATGATGAAGCCGGCGTACGACGCCGACGCCCCCAGCGCGAAGATGACACCGGGCGTGGTGACGCGACCGTCGAGGTCTCCGCTCAGCAGGAGTGCGAGACCCAGCAGCGCCAGGGCGGTCGCGCCTGCCCAGCCACGGGAGACTTTCCGGGTGACCAGGCCGGTGAGGATCGGCGTACAGCCGATGGCGATGAGGGTGCCGACGGCGACGCCGATCCGCGACACGGCACTGAGAAACGTGAAGTTGAAGGCAGCCTGCGCGATGCCGGCGCCCCAGACGGCCGGGACCGTCCACGCTGCACGCAGGGCTCTCACGCCGAACGGCGCCGCCAGGCCGAGCAGGATCACCGCGGTCAGCACCAGCCGCAGGGCACCAATCGACTGCGCCGATGCCGCCGGGCCGAGAGCTTGCGCGGTCCCGACCGTCCCGAAGAGGGCGGCGCCTGCCGCCACGAGTGCTGCGCCGGCCACAGGGGTGCCGGCACGGGTCACGTGGTCACCGAGTCGACGACGTCTCCGTCGGCGGAGGCTCGGTAGACGACGACGCCGTCACCCGCGACCTCTTTGACGACGGCGAGGCCGGTGTCGGCGCCGGACTGGGTGTCGGTGACGACCAGGCCCGCCTCGAGCCCTCGGACGCCGCTGCTCACCGCCATCGCTACCGCCAGCTGCAGGGCGCTCAACCGAAGCGACGGCAGGTCGACGTTGGTGGCGCTGTAGGTGCGGCCGTCGGTGTCTCGTACGGCGGCGCCCTCCGCCGCGCGGGCACGAGCGCGGCTCGCGCGTGCCAGCGTCAGCAGCTTCGCGTCCTCGGGATCGGTGAGCTCGATCGTCATACCGGGAAGCCTAACCGGCACGTCCGTCTCACTTGTCGAACCTGAACGGCCTCTGGGTCGATGTGCTGGCTCGACCGGATGACGGACAGGTCAGGACTCGACCGGCTCCGGTTCAGCCTTCAGCAGGTGGGCGTCGTGGCTGCGTGCTGTCTCGCGGGAGACCACGACCGTGCCGACCTTGTTGCGCCGCCCGGCCAGTGACTCGGCCCGCAGGTGCAGGCCTTCGCAGCTGACCTCGGCATCCGGGATCGGCACCTTGCCGAGGTGTTTGGCCATCAGCCCACCGACGGTCTCGATGTCTTCGTCGTCGATCTCCACGCCGAACATGTCGGCGAGCTCGTCGACAGGCAGCCGCGAGCTGACCCGGACGGACCCGTTCGCGAGGTGCTCGACCTCGACAGGATCAGAGTCGTACTCGTCGGTGATCTCGCCGACGATCTCCTCGAGCAGGTCCTCGATGGTGACGAGCCCGGCCGTGCCGCCGTACTCGTCGACGACGATCGCGACATGCATCCGCTTGGCCTGCATGTCGCGCATCAGCTCGTCGGCCGGTTTGGAGTCCGGCACGTAGAAGGACGGACGCATCACCGTCTCGACCCGCTCGGTCGTCTCAGCCTCGCGCCGGTCGTAGACCCGTTTGGTGACGTCCTTGAGGTAGGCGACGCCGATGATGTCGTCGAGGTTCTCCCCGATGACCGGGATTCGCGAGAAGCCGCTGCGCAGAGCCAGCGACATCATCTGCCGGAGCGTCTTGTAGCGCTCGATGAAGACCATGTCGGTGCGCGGCACCATCACCTCGCGCGCCAAGGTGTCGCCGAGCTCGAACACCGAGTGGATCATCTTTCTCTCGTCGGTCTCGATCACCCGGGACTGCTCGGCGAGGTCGACCAGCTCGCGTAGCTCGGCCTCGGTCGCGAACGGTCCCTCGCGGAACCCGCGGCCGGGCGTGAGCGCGTTGCCGATGGTGATCATCAGCTGCGGCAGCGGCCCCAGCACGGCAGTGAACGCCGACACCGGCCCCGCGGTCATCAGACCGACCCACTCGGCGTGTTGGCGCCCAACCGTGCGGGGGCCGACGCCGATCACGATGTAGGACACGACGAGCATCGAACCGGCTGCCGTGAGCACCTGCAGCCAGGTGGGCTTCAGCACGTCGACCACAACGAGCGTGACGAACACGGTCGCTGTCGTCTCGCACAGGACCCGAAGCAGCAGCACCGTGTTGAGGAACCGCGGTGCGTCCCTGACCACACCGAGCAGTCGCCGCGCGCCCCGTCGTCCGTCGCGGATCAGCTCCTCGGCGCGCACCCGTGAGATCGACGAGAGGGCGGCGTCGGCGGCGGAGAGCACACCGGCGAAGAGGACCAGTACCACGGCGATGACCAGAAGCGTCACGTCTGTGCGGATCATTCGACCGACTCGCCATTCTTCACGCCGAGCCACTCCGCGAGGAGCCGGGTCTGCAGACCGAACATCTCCCGCTCCTCCTCCGGTTCGGCGTGGTCGTAGCCGAGCAGGTGGAGGATGCCATGGATCGTGAGCAGCGCCAGCTCGTCGTCGAGGCTGCGGTGAAAGGCCGGCGCCTGCGCGGCGGCGTACTGCGGACACAGCAGCATGTCACCGAGGATTCCCTGCGCCGCGGGGTCGTCCTCGCGGCCCGGGCGCAGCTCGTCCATCGGGAATGACAACACGTCGGTGGGGCCCGGCTTGCCCATCCACTGCTGGTTGTACTCCGCGATGGTGGCCTCGTCGACGAAGCGCAGGCACAGCTCCGCGTCCGGGTGCACGCGCATCCGCGCCAAGGTGAATCGGGACAACGTGAGGAACGGGACCGGGTCGAGATCGACACCGGACTCGTTGAGAAGCTCGATGCTCATCGCGAGTCGGCCACCGAGGTGGGGCCAGAGCTGCGTTCGGCCTCATAGCTGTCGTAGGCGGCGACGATCTTGCCGACCAGCTTGTGGCGCACCACGTCGTTGGCGTTCAGCCGGCAGAAGCTGACGTCCTTCATGCCCTCGAGGATGCCCTGCACCACCTTGAGACCGCTGTGCGTGCCGCCTGGCAGGTCGATCTGGGTGACATCGCCGGTGACCACCATGTTGGAGCCGAACCCGAGCCTGGTCAGAAACATCTTCATCTGCTCCGGCGAGGTGTTCTGTGCCTCGTCGAGGATGATGAACGCGTCGTTGAGGCTGCGGCCGCGCATGTATGCCAGTGGCGCCACCTCGATCGTGCCGGCGGTGAGGAGCTTGGGGATGGTGTCGGGATCGAGCATGTCGTGCAGGGCGTCGTAGAGCGGCCGCAGGTAGGGGTCGATCTTCTCGCTGAGGGTGCCGGGCAGGTAGCCGAGCCGTTCGCCGGCCTCGACGGCGGGACGGGTGAGGATGATCCGGTTGACCTGTTTGGCCTGGAGTGACTGGACGGCCTTCGCCATCGCGAGGTAGGTCTTGCCGGTGCCGGCCGGCCCGATGGCGAAGACAACGGTGTGCTTGTCGATCGCGTCGACGTAGTGCTTCTGGTTCAGGCTCTTGGGGCGGATCGTGCGGCCGCGGTTGCTCAAGATGTTGAGCGTGAGGACGTCGGCGGGGCGCTCCTCGGTCTCTGCGCGGAGCATGCCGATCACCCGCTCGACGGTAGCCGCCTCGAGCCCCTGGCCGGTCCGAACCATGGTGACGAGCTCGTCGATGAGCCGCTCGATCAGGGCGACCTCACCACGGTCGCCGTACACGCTGATCTCGTTGCCGCGGGCGTGGATCTCCGCGTCGAACTCGTGCTCGATGATGTTGAGGAACTCGTCGCGGGGTCCGAGGACGGCGACGACGGGCACACTGGCCGGAATCACGATCGTGTGTCGTGGCGCGTGGGGGTCTGTCATCGTGCGTTCATGGTACGGCGTCGCAGTAACGGCGCCCACTCGGTTTGCACCTTTTCAACCTGGTGGCCAGGTGAACTCGCGGCCGCCCAACACGTGCGCGTGTGCATGGAAGACGGTCTGCTGGGCGCCGGCGCCGTTGTTGAAGGCGATCCGGTAGCCGTCGACGATGCCCTCGGACTCGGCGACCTCGCGTGCCATCAGCAGCACCGCGACGGCTGCGGCCGGCTGCTCGGCGGCCAGCTCCGGCAGCGTCGGGCTGTGCACCTTGGGGATGATGAGCACGTGCGTCGGTGCCTGTGGGTTGAGGTCGCGGAACGCCAGCGCGTCGTCGTTCTCGGCTACCTTGTCGGCAGGGATCTCCCCGGTGACGATCTGGCAGAACAGGCAGCCGCTCGTGGCGACGTCGTCGGTGCTCGTCACGCGTCCTCCGTCAGTGCGGTCCTGCGGTGCAGATGCCCGGTGCAGGTGTGTCGGTGCGCTCTGCGCGTCCGCTGCGCGGGCGATCATGTAAACCGGAGTCGCGAGCAGCGCGTGAACCACGCATGACCACGCTATCGCGGCACGCCACAGCGAGGGAGTTGCCTGTGCTCGCAGCCAAACGCTGGGATGCAGACGAGGCGGTCACCCAGCTGTAC